>JBKBWT010000070.1:0-19509 GCA_046314415.1 Saprospiraceae bacterium | reverse complement strand
AAAAGTCGAGTAGAAATAAGGTGTTTTCGCTTCGAATTCGGCGGCACAGGTATCCACCATTTTATAGGTGCGGCGAATGCCCAGTTTCTTACGATATTTGGTGACTTCCTTTTTCTTCACACGCATCAGCCAGGCAATTTGGGCATCAGAATAGCCGACTTGCTTGAGTTCTCGGAAAAAATCAGCGGGAATATCATCTGGCACATTGTAGCGCATGATTTGCTCTTCCATTTTCACCAAACGCTTAATTTGCTTGATGAACCAGGGGTCAATCTTCGTCAGTTTTTGAATGGTTTTCTCCGGTACACCGAGCCGCAGCGCGTCTTTCACGCGGAAAATCCGGTCTTCCGTGGCGTGTTCGAGGCGTTCGAGTACATCCGAAGTTTTGATCCATTCTTTCATATCGCCGCCCAAGCCGGTGCGCCCGTTTTCCAAGGATTGACAGGCTTTTTGCAAGGCTTCGAGAAAGGTGCGCCCGATTGCCATCACCTCGCCGACCGATTTCATTTGCAAGCCCAATTTGGGGTCAGCGCCGTGAAATTTATCAAAATTCCAACGCGGCATTTTTACAATCACGTAATCCAGCGTTGGTTCAAAATAAGCGGAAGTCGTTTTGGTAATCTGGTTTTTCAATTCATCCAAACGATAACCAATCGCCAGTTTAGCGGCAATTTTTGCAATCGGATAACCGGTCGCTTTACTTGCCAATGCAGACGAACGCGATACGCGCGGGTTGATTTCAATGACAATAAGCTCCTCGGTTTCAGGATTTTGTGCAAACTGAATATTGCAGCCGCCGGAGAAATTCCCCAGAGAACGCATGGCTTTGATCGCCTGGTCGCGCATGTCCTGATAAGACGTATCGGACAATGTCATTGCCGGTGCCACCGTGATACTGTCGCCCGTGTGGATACCCATGGGGTCGAGGTTTTCCACGGTACAAATGATGACGACGTTGTCTGCCGCGTCGCGCAAGAGTTCCAGCTCAAATTCTTTCCAACCCAACACCGCTTTTTCTACCAACACTTCATGCGTGGGTGACAAATTCAAACCCCGTCGTAATAGCGTGTCAAAGTCTTCTTCTTTGTGTACGAATGCTGCCCCCGTACCCCCCAGCGTATAGGAAGGACGTATAACCAGCGGAAAACCAATCTTTTGTGCTGCTTCTTTTCCTTCCAGGAATGAATTGGCAATATAAGATGGGGCTACACTCAAGCCAATGTCAATCATGTGCTTGCGAAATAGCTCGCGGTTCTCGGTCAGGTCGATGGCATTCACGTCCACGCCGATCATGCGCACGTTGTACTTTTCCCAAATACCCAGTTTATCGGCTTCTACGCAAAGATTAAGGGCTGTTTGACCGCCCATCGTTGGAAGTACCGCATCAATCTGGCGTTCTTCAAGGACTTTGATGATGCTTTCGACCGTAAGCGGCAGCAGATAAACATTGTCAGCGGTGACCGGGTCGGTCATAATCGTTGCCGGGTTGGAATTGATGAGCGTCACTTCGATGCCCTCTTCGCGCAGCGAGCGCGAAGCCTGAGAGCCGGAGTAATCAAATTCGCAAGCCTGACCGATAATAATAGGACCACTACCGATGATAAGGACAGAACGGATGGACGTATCTTTTGGCATTTTTTTTTTATAGTCAACAGTTACAAGAAACCAGTCAGATAGGTTATTAGGTTAAGGGCTGATGGCTCGTAGCTTGGAGCTTTTACAAAAAATCGGGCAAAGATAGTTTTTTTGAGGATAGGAAAATAGGTGCAAGAAGGATTTTTTACAATAAATGTATTTTTAAGTTCCGTCTGCTGCTTCCTGTCTCATTTTCCAATTTGTACTTCCTTGGTTTTAGTATAAAATTCTATTTCCGAGGTGATTTCCTTGTTGGCAGCATTGATCGTGGTGGTTTGCTTTTTTACCAAATAAAGCTGATACTTGCCAGGTATTAAAGCGCCCATTTCTTCAGGAGCGATGAATAAGGGATTGTCAATCAATCCTTTGTATTCGATAGAATAGACTTGATTATTGGCAAGATTGGTAAACAACAAGACCAGACTCTCATTCGCGAGAAAAGACGCACCTTTTAATACCAGTTCCATTCCTTTGGAACGACTTGCTCCGGGATTGAGCGAAAAATCTTCAATCGGTGCCATTTGCAACTGCTGACCTTGGGTTTTACCCGTGTTGTCCTGATATTGAAACGTAAACCCATTTTGTGCATACTCGCCTACACCATTATATATATAGCGCACCGTACGCGGTGGTAGTTGGCGGGCTTGCATGGTATTGCCTTGAAAAATGACTTCGTCGGTAAATTCGATTGGACGCGCCGTTGGTAAAGAATCGCCTTCATAAAAAGCCACATGGGCTTTAATCTGCTGCTCTTCCTGTAAATAGCGGACATAGTACTGCGCAAAAAAAGTAGTGGTTTCAGCGGCATTCACATCTGCATTGGATTTATCACGCTGACAGGCAGTAACTGCCAGGATTACCAATAGGAACAGTAGGTTTTTTTTCACTTTTTGTATGTTTTTCAGGTTGCAAAGATAGGAATCATGGTTAAAAAGCCCAGTTGGTGGACAACATCCAACCTAAATTCTGGGATAGCTTATATCTGCAAAATTACAAACTGTCATCTTTTAGACTAAAATGAAAATAGCAGGAAGCGCTTTTTTGTGCATCTTCGTTCTGGAATTACAGCGACTGTGTACAATCCTCTTTAATGCCACTGTGTATTTTGCTTCAATTGTCAAATGCAATGCCAACATTGTAGTTCAGCAATTGAAATTATTGGTTGAACAATTTAATTTTCTTAACATTGCAGTTCCTCATTTTGATCCTTGCAGTTAAAACAGATATGTATGATCCGACTCTTACTTATTCTTTTTTGCTTGGTCACCACTGCTGTTGCGTTTGCTCAAACCTCTACTTCATTGGGCGGGAAAGTAACGGATCAGGACAATGGTGAACCGATCTCATTCGGAAATGTCGTTTTATACAAAAACGGCGTTTTTACCACCGGTACAGAAACCGACGCGGATGGGAATTACTTGTTTTCCAATATTGATCCTGGTACCTACGATGTGGAGGTAAGCTATATCGGCTATGCCACGCAGCGTGTCACCGGAGTGAAGGTATTGGCAGGTAAAACGAACAAAGCTGATGTCAAGCTATCTAGTGGAGGCATCGTGTTGGGGGAAGTAGTTGTCACCGAGTACAAAGTACCTTTGGTACAACAAGATAACACTACTTCGGGTGGGGTTATCACCAGTGAGCAAATTCGCAATTTGCCTACCCGTAACATCAATGCCATTGCTGCTACTACCGCTGGTCTGTCTTCTTCTGATGAGGGCGGTGCGGTCACGATTCGGGGTTCGCGTTCGGATGCAACCAACTACTATGTGGATGGTATTCGGGTACAGGGTAATTTGATTCCCGAATCAGAAATTGACCAGTTGCAGGTTATTACCGGTGGCGTGGAAGCGCAGTATGGCGACGTGACCGGGGGGATTATTTCTATTACCACCAAAGGTCCTTCCAGTAAATTTTCAGGAGGGGTGGAAGTAGAGTCCTCCAACTTTGTGGATGCTTACGACAACACGTTGATCGGAGTAAACCTCACCGGACCCTTGCTGAAAAACTCGCGTGGCGAGTCTATCCTCGGGTTCCGATTCTCGGGGCGTTTCACGGATCAGAAAGATGATGATCCACCCGGTATTCCGGTTTATCGAATCAACGATGCCAAATTGGCGGAATTAGAAGCCAATCCGATTATCAATATTGGCGGCGACCCTTTTGTGGCAGCTGACTTCCTGACGCAAGATGATGTAAATGCGCTGGATGCCAGACCATTCGAGCAGTTTCAGCGTACGGACCTGACTGCCAAACTGGATGCTCGCCTGGGGCGCGCTATTGACTTATCGTTTACTGGCTCTTATGCTGATAATGAAAATCAGTTTACACCGCTTGGTGGTTTTGCCGCTAATAATAGTAGCTGGCGCGTATTAAATAGTCATAATAATCCACTCGACTTTGGTCAAACCTACCGGGGTATCTTCCGTTTGCGTCACCGCCTCGGCGGTGGGGAAACTGGTAGCGGCAGAGACTCTACCGGTGGAAGAAGAGGCGCATTTATCCGCAATGTGTCTTACACTTTGCAGTTTGGGTACGAAAGAACCCAAGGGGAAACCTACGATTCCCGGCATGGGGACAACTTCTTTGACTATGGTTATGTCGGAAAATTTGATATCGAATGGGTTCCGACTTTTACTACTGACTTTGATCCGGTGAACGGTAATTTCTATTTAAGACATACCGACTACCTGCAAGTATTGCGTGGTTATACCCCAGGTACCACTAATCCGGTATTGGCGAATTATAATAAAGCCATGGGTATTGATTTCAACGAAGGCTTGAATGGTCAGATTGGTAATTTCCTGGTCACAAATTCAGGGAATAATCCTGGTGTTTTGTCACTGGGCGCCTTTACTGCACCCAATGGGGAGATTTCCAGTATTTTCAATAACTCCTGGGGCTTTCATACCAATGTTGGCTCGGTGTATAATAGTTATGGTAAATCAGCAGATGATATCTATAGCTTTAATGCCAACGCTTCTTTTGATCTGGTACCTGGAAGCTCCGATAAGAGTCGGCACAGTATTCAACTTGGAATTTGGTATGAGCAGCGTACTAATCGTGGGTATAGCATCAATCCGCGCAACTTGTGGAATATTGCTCGCCAACAAGCTAATATCCACATTCAGGGTATTCCTGAGAATCCTGATACGGTGGGGACGATCAACATTCCTCAATTTGGGGAAACGCCAATTTTGGGCTTGAGTATCGCTCCGGGAGCTGATAGTCGTTTTTATCGGCGTATTCGCGAGGTAACCGGTCAGTCCTTAACAGATTTTGTGAATGTGGATGCCCTGAGTCCAGACCAACTAAGTTTGGATTTGTTCTCAGCTAAAGAGTTAAATGACCAGCAATTAATTGGTTATTATGGATATGATTATCTGGGCAATGCATTTGATGGCACATTCGATGACTTCTTCACGGCAGTTGACGCCGACGGCGTACGTACTTTTCCGGTAGCGCCGAACCGTCCGATTTATACGGCTGCCTACATTCAGGATAAGTTTACGCTAGGCGATATTATCTTCCGGGTAGGTGTGCGGGTAGATCGTTATGATGCCAATACGAAAGTTTTAAAAGATAATTATTCTTTATACGAAATCATGGGTGCTTCTGACTACCACGCACAGAATGGTGGTCAAAGACCTGGGAATATTGGCGATGATTATAAAGTGTATCTGGATGAGTCCGGTAGTTCGGTTGCAGGTTATCGCAGTGGAGATCAGTGGTATTCCAACAATGGTACGCCGGTGAATAACCCTGCTACTTTATTCCCTGGTGGTTTGGTATTTCCCAAATATGTAGATGATCGTCCTGCGCGGGATTTGAATTTTATTAAAAGCCGCGATTTTGATCCGAATGTTTCTTTCCAGGATTACGAAGCGCAGATTAATATCATGCCACGTCTGGCTTTCTCTTTCCCAATTTCAGACGATGCTAACTTCTTTGCGCATTACGATATTTTGGTACAGCGTCCACCTTCTAACACCATCGCTTCGCCACGGGATTATTTTTACTTTGCGGATATCGCTTATACTGCCACTAATCCAATTAACAATCCCAACTTGAAGCCGGAACGTACCATTGATTACGAAGTGGGCTTCCAACAAAAACTGACCGAATCTTCTGCTATTAAGATGACGGCTTATTACAAAGAATTGCGTAATATGATTCAGTTGCGTACCTTCTTCCCGGTTCCGATTGTTGGTCAGTACACTACTTATGATAATCAGGATTTTGGTACGGTAAAGGGTTTTACCTTCCAGTATGACTTGCGTCGCACGGGCAATGTTTCTATCAATGCCAACTATACTTTACAGTTTGCTGACGGGACGGGTTCAGATGCCAATTCGCAGCGCGGCTTGACCAATCGAGGAAACTTGCGTACGTTGTTCCCGCTCAATTTTGACGAGCGTCACCGCATTGTAGGAAATGTTGACTATCGCTATAGTTCGGGTAAAGCTTACAATGGTCCGCGTTTATTCGGTGCCGATATCTTTGCTGACGCCGGTTTTAACCTACAGGCAATTATGGTGTCGGGGCGTCCTTACACTGCGCGACAAACGCCTACCGAGTTAGGTGGTCAGGGTACGATAGGTTCAATCAATGGTGCGCGTAAGCCTTGGAATTTTACTTTGAATTTGCGGGTGGATAAGAATTTTACCCTTGCCAATCGCTACAACTTTAATGTGTACTGCCGGGTGTCTAATTTGCTGGATCGTCGCAACGTCATCAATGTTTATCCGGTAACAGGTTCTGCTACAGATGATGGCTTCCTGCAATCGGTGAATGGACGTCAGCAAATTGAAACCATTCAAGGGTCGGTACGAGAGGTGAGTTCCTATCTTGCTTCTTATCAATGGGCATTGCTAAATCCGAATTTATTCAGCTTGCCTCGGCGCATTTTCATTGGTGCAATTATGGATTTCTAAAATTCAATATGGTTTAAACAATACAAATTTTAATATATGCGATATTTAAAATATGGATTAATAGCGGTACTAATGCTTGGTCTGCTGACTAACGCGGAGGCTACTATTAATCCTAGGTTTAAAAAAGTAAAAGGGAAGAATCCAGTCGGCGCAAATAATCAGGTGACTTTTCGGGAAAACTGTGCCAACTCCGTGTCGCAGATTGACCAGGCGGTCAACAATGTGCGGGCGCGTCTGCTCACTGGTGGCGACGTATGGTGGGATGGTAATGAAGGGCGCTACGTAGTACCGAAAGTGCCTGCGGGTGAGCCGGAAGTATCTTCGATTTTTGCTGGTGCCGTATGGCTGGGAGGAGTTGACCCGGCAGGTAATCTTAAATTGGCGGCTAAAACCTTTGGTACTGCCAATGGTGAATCGGATTTTTTTTCAGGACCACTGGATCCAGAAACCGGCAAAACCACACAACAAGCCTGCGCACGTTGGGACAAATTCTTTGTAGTAAAGGGAGAAAACATCCGCCAGCATATTCGCAATTTTCAGCAGGCTAAACTCAATAATAAGCCTTATGATGTGAATGACATCCCACGTGATGTAAAAGGTTGGCCAGGACGTGGTAATCCTTTCTTCTTTGATATTCATCAGTTTGATCTGCCCGATACTCGTCAGGGTTTAGCTGGTTTTTGGGACGAAGATGGTGATGGTGATTACAATCCTCAACAAGGTGATTTTCCCATCGTAGAAATTCGGGGATGTAATTTTGCTACGCCCGAAGAACAACCTATCCCGGATGAAATGGTGTTCTGGATTTACAATGATGCCGGCAATATCCACTCAGAATCGCAAGGTGATCCTATTCAGATGGAAGTGCAGGTACAGGCTTTTGCTTATGCTACCAATGACGAGATCAACGACATGACTTTCCAGCGGTATAAACTGATTAACCGTGCGATCGAAAGTATTGACAGTATGTTCTTTGCGATGTGGGTAGATCCTGACCTAGGTTGCGCTTTTGATGACTATGTAGGCTGTGATACGACGCGAAGCCTGGCATACATTTACAATCAGGATATTCTCGACGGACAAGCTGGGTGTATCTGTGCCGGTACCAATACTTATTGTGATGAAGTACCCATCTTAGGTGTGGATTACTTCCGCGGACCGCTGGATGAAGATGGCAATGAAATTGGCATGTCCTCCTTTACCTATTATAATAACGGTGGCGGTACACCGACGCCCGTACCTGGCACGACCGACCCCAACAATGCCTTGGAATATTACCGTTACCTCTCCGGCTCGTGGCGGGATGGTTCTCCATTTACCTTCGGAGGGGATGCTTACCAGGATGGACGTCCGATTAAGTATGCTTTTACCGAAGCACCCAATGATACACGCGGTTGGTCTATGTGTGCACAATCCTTGGCACCTGGCGACCGCCGCACGATTCAGGCTTCGGGTCCATTCCGACTCGATCCGGGAGCGGTCAATGAATTAATTATCGGGGCAGTATGGGTACCTGACCAGACTTATCCTTGCCCAAGCATTGCTCGCTTGCAAGAAGCAGATGATGTAGCCCAGGCACTTTTTGATAACTGTTTCCGGCTTACGGACGGTCCGGATGCGCCAGATGTTGACTTCATCGAACTCGATCGGGAAATCATTGCTGTTTTTACAAATGATACCTTACTATCAAACAATGCCTATGAGGCTTACGCTCAGCCAGGCTTGCGAATTCCTGCCGGTTCTGCTGATAGTTTGTATCGTTTTGAAGGGTATAAACTTTATCAATTGGCAAATCCTAATGTAACGGTTGCCGATTTGAACGACCCGGATAAAGCCCGTTTAATCTATCAAGTAGATGTGCAGAACGGCGTTAGTAAAATTTATAATTGGTTTCCGGTAGAAAATCCTACTGGACAAGAATATTATGCACCGCGTATTATGGTGGATGGTGCCAACCAAGGGATTCGCCATACCTTCCGTATTACAGAGGACCAGTTTGCGCAGGATGATCGCCGTTTAGTTAATCATAAAAAATATTATTTCACGGCAATTGCCTATGCATATAACGAATATTTACCATTCGATCCAAAACAAAACCTGGGTCAACGTCAGCCTTACCTGGAAGGTCGCCGTAACATTGGGGATGGTACTAATATTTACTACACGACCATTCCTCGTCCGATTGTAGATCGAAATCTCAATGCGCAATATGGCGATGGTGCCGTTGTAACCCGCGTGGACGGAGTAGGAAATGGCGGAAACTTCCTGGATCTGTCTAATGAAACTCGCGCGGCGGTTTTGGATACGGCTTTCAAAGGTGAAATCACCTATCGCTCCGGGCGCGGACCTATTCGAGTGAATATTTTCAACCCCTTGGACGTAAAAGATGGCAACTTTGAATTGGCTTTCTTTGATGAAAATATGAGCAATACGACTTTGGACAAAGAAGTACGTTGGCGTTTGCGCAACCTTGATAATCCGAATGGTCCGGTAGTCGTTTCAGAAAATACAATTGATAAGCTCAACGAGCAAATTATTAAAGAATTTGGCTTCACGGTTACCATCGGGCAAGTAGCAGATGTAGGTACCAATACCAATGACCCGAGTAACGGTGCTATTGGCTATGAGGAAGAATACTTGCGCGGTGAAAATGCCAATGAATGGCTCTTCGGCATTCCTGATGATTTTATAGCAGCGCAGCGGGCTTTTGATGAACTGGTGTTTAATTATGTTGCGACCGGAGATGGTCAAACGGACGAAGTATTAGACCCTAATCAGGCATTGTCAAAAATCGGACCGGGCTATTTTGTGCCATTTTATCTGTCGAACTTCCGTTCGCAAAATGAGCAAGATCCGCCATTTATTTCTCCTGCGTGGATGAATCTTGGGGGCTCCAATGTTTACAGGCAACGCGCCAGACTTTCGGATTTGAACAATGTGGATATTGTATTTACTTCCGATAAGTCCAAGTGGAGCCGTTGTGTAGTGGTAGAAACTGCCAATAAATATTATCGGGCACTGGGTAGTGTAACTACGCAAGGTAATCGCGATAACTTTGATTTGCGCGCTGCGCCAAGTGTTACAACAGAAGATGCCAATAATGATGGTTTGCCAGATGTGGATACAAGAGATGGCGGTATTGGTATGGCTTGGTTCCCTGGTTATGCAGTGGACGTAGAAACTGGTCAGCGGCTGAATATCTTTTTCGGCGAAAACTCTACTTACGATGGCTCACTTTCTCCTGAAGCCTACACAAGTAGACCAGCCGGTCGCGACATGATGTTTAATCCTGCTTCTCAGATACTGCTGAATACAGGAGGCTTCCCGAATATTTATCAATATTACGCGGGCGGACAGCACTTCGTGTATGTTACCAGACAGCCTTATGATGGTTGTGCGCAACTCCGGAGCCAACTCGGCAGAACCGGCGCCGCCAAAGAGCAGGGGATACGGCAAATCACTTGGGCAGGCTTCATCCTACCTGCAGCAGGGCAACAAATGCGATCTTACAAAGATGGTTTGATTCCCGACGATGTCATTGTAAAACTACGGGTGAACAATCCGTACGCAGTGTCAAGAGGTACGGGTCGTAATAATGGCTATCCTGCCTATAACTTCAGAATACAGGGCGAACAAGCTACAGACCTGGATCAAGCTGGAGTTAGCAGTGCGCTTGACATGATCAACGTAGTGCCCAATCCCTACTACGGGTATTCGGCTTATGAAATTTCGCAGTTTACCAACACGGTGAAAATTACCAACTTGCCTGCTAAGTGCGTTGTCTCCATTTACTCACTGGATGGCAGATTCATCCGTCGTTATACACGTGATGAGCAAGGTATAGTACCACGTGGTGTCAATCGTGCCATCGAGCGCTCACAAATTGTTCCTGATCTGGAATGGGATTTAAGAAATGCTAAAGGTATTCCAATTGCCAGTGGTGTGTATCTCATTCACGTTCAAGCCGAAGGTTTGGGCGAACGCACGATTAAATGGTTTGGTATCAACCGTAAATTCGACCCATCAGGGTTGTAGTGCTAAAAAAAAAATTTCTTAAAAAAGCATCCGAAGTTTGTAAAAAGAACTTCGGATGCTTCAAATAAAAGCTTCATGAAGCAATTTATACTTTCTTGTATAATCCTCAGCTGCTTTGTCATACTGACAACCCCTACTCAAGCTGGTAACCCTGACCGCCAAGGGGAAGCCGGTGCCTACGAATTGCTGATGAATCCCTGGGCACGTAGTGCTGGTTTGCATACATTGAGTACTTCTATGGTGACAGGGGTAGAGGCATTGCAGCTCAATGTCGCAGGCTTATCGCGTATTAATCGTACCGAGCTACTAGTAGGGCACAGTATCTACTTACAAGGAGTGGATATAGCCACGAATGCCTTTGGATTTGGGCAACGCATGGGGAAAAACGGCGCTTTCGGCTTTTCGCTTACCTCGCTGGACTTTGGCGATATTCGGGAAACAACAACCGATCAGCCTGAAGGTACGGGTGCAACCTTCTCGCCGAACTTCTTCAGCCTGGGCTTGTCTTATGCCCACCTTTTTGAAAACAAGGTATCCGTTGGGTTTACGCTGCGTGCTATCTCTGAGTCCATCAGCGATGTGAGCAGTTTTGGCCTAGCATTGGATGCAGGCGTACAATATGTGACTGGTGCCCAGGATAATTTTAAATTTGGTATCTCTTTGCGTAGTGTTGGTTCGCGTATGACTTTCCGCGGTGAAGGTTTATCTACGCAGCGTCCCAGCCCCGACCAGGGTGGCTTTGATTTGACCTATGATCAGCGTTCTACCGGTTTTGAACTACCTTCTATGTTGAACATCGGCGCTTCTTACGACTTGCTATTCGGAGAAAAAAATCGCCTGACCGTAATTGGTAATTTCACGGCAAACTCTTTTTCTCGGGATGAGATTGGAGCCGGTTTGGAATACTCGTTGAACAACCTGTTTATGCTGCGTGGCGGTTACCGTTACGAACTCGGTTTGGACAATGAGTTGGAAGCTTCCGTTTACAAGGGCTTGAGTGCAGGCGTTTCTGTTGAAGCGCCGTTGAATAAGGAGAATAAAAAGACCCGACTCGGCATTGACTACTCCTACCGCCAAACCCGTGTATGGAATGGGACCCACAATTTTTCTGTACGCATTAGCATTTAATTCTTATCTGAATCGTTGATTCTTTAACGTATTTTTCGTATATTTGTAAAAAATCAGAGCAAGAACGTTTCCCATGCGGAAGCGTTCTTGCTTTTTAGTCAGACATACACTACCGAACACTATACCAGGCGACGTTGTTTACCTTTAAATAGTGATAAGAGCCAGGTAGCTAAGAGTGTAAATATGTAGGTATAATTTTTTTAAACCTGGTTGAATAAATGTTTGAAGGCTAAAATCGAGCGGACGTTTAAAGCGATTCCTACAGGACAGATGGCGTTCTGCCAATTGCTCCCGCAAAGTCCTCAGGAAGCAACTACCGACACATCGTTACTGCCTTGGATTTAGAGTAGTTTTTCTAAAATTTACCAGTATAAGTTAGCATACGCTGGTCTGGAACATAAACCCAGACAGTTATGGTTTTCTCACATTAAAAAAGATGATTTATGAATGGGTACAGCTATTTAACCCAGGAAGGGTACGACAAACTAAAAGCAGAATTAGAAGACCTCAAAACCCGAGGTAGAGACGAAGCCGCCAAAGCAATTGCCGAAGCACGCGAGAAAGGTGATTTATCTGAAAATGCAGAATATGATGCTGCTAAGGAAGCTCAAGGGCTTTTGGAGCTGAGAATCAATGAATTAGAAAAAACGCTGGCAAATGCACGCGTGCTTGACCAAAGCACATTGGACACTTCCAAAGTAACGGTATTTTCCAAGGTGACTATCAAAAATAAAAAGACCGGCAAGCAAATGAGTTATAAGCTGGTGTCGGAGCAGGAAGCAGATTTGAAAGCAAATAAAATTTCGGTTACTTCGCCTATCGGGCAGGGCTTGCTGGGGAAGGTGGTAGGTGAGGTGGCACAGGTCGTAACGCCTGGCGGTAAAATGGAATTTGAAGTAATGGATATATCAATTGATTAGCATAATGGCAACCATTTTTACTAAAATTGTCAACGGTGAAATTCCGGCTCATAAAATTGCCGAGACGGAAGACTATTTGGCATTCCTGGACATCCGTCCGTTAAAGCGCGGACACACGCTGGTTATTCCTAAAAAAGAAGTAGATTATATTTTTGATGTAGAAGATGATGCGCTTGGCGGTTTGATGATTTTTGCTAAAAAAGTAGCAAAAGCCATTAAAGCTACGGTACCTTGCAAACGCATCGGTGTGGCAGTTATTGGTCTGGAAGTGCCACATGCTCATGTACACCTGGTACCCATGGATGCTATTGGCGATCTGAGCTTTGAGCATGGTTTTCTAAGTATCAATCAGGAAGAACTCGCTGCTTTGGCAGCCGCAATTCGCGCTAATTTCCAATAATATAAATCCGTCCTGGGATAGGATGGCTTATTTCAGGACGGGCTAATGCAATTAGCATTAAAGTATAGTAAATTGATTTTCAGCGCAATTGCCCTACTTTTTTGACAATCGACCTCTCAGCGAAACTTACCCATTTGAATATTGCGGCACTCCGTTAAGATTTTATAAAGTTATTGGATTTTTTATAGCAATAGCAGCAGGATAATACGTACCCTGGCATACCATCATTCATTTTTCCATTAGAAATTAGGGGAAATCCAATACAAAGTTTATACCTTTAAGCCGAATAATATTGACTTAACGCACAGTTTACCAAAATTTAATTTAACACCTGATTTTCAACTATTAACGAATCAATAACTTAGCGAACTTATGTCAACAAATACAGAATCCTGGGGCTCGCGGGTTGGTTTGGTGCTGGCAATGGCAGGTAATGCTGTTGGTCTAGGCAACTTCCTGCGCTTCCCGGTACAAGCGATTCAGAACGGCGGCGGCTCGTTTATCATTCCTTATCTTATCTGCTTTCTGCTTATGGGTATTCCCCTGTTATTTGTAGAATGGTCGATGGGACGTTTCGGCGGTAAATATGGGCACCATAGCACGCCGTTTATTCTTGATTCCATGACCAAGCAGCAGTTTTGGAAGTACATCGGGGTATTTGGTATTTTTACCAACCTCGCGGTAGCAGCTTATTACTGTTACCTGGAGAGTTGGACGATTGCCTACATTTATCACTCTATTGTAGGTACTTTCAGCGGCATGGACCAGGGGGGCGTCGCTAATTTCTTTTCTACTTATACGGATATTGGTGTAAGCACAACGGGTATTCCATACGAAGCGGTAATTTTCTGGTTATTATGTCTTATTTTGAATACCTATATCCTGTCGCGGGGCTTGAGTGGTGGGGTAGAAAAAGTAGCCAAAATCGGTATGCCGATGTTGATTGTCTTTGGGGTGGTATTGGCTATTCGGGCTATTACATTGCAAGCGGGTGAAAATGGCGCTATTAATGATGGTACAGTAGGATTAAATTACCTCTGGACACCCGATTTTAAGTCCATTTGGACGCCAAGTGTTTGGCTGGCTGCCGCCGGTCAGATATTCTTTACCCTTTCAGTAGGCATGGGGAGTATCCAGTGTTATGCTTCTTATTTGAAAGAAAGAGATGATGTGGCGCTTAATGCCATGAGTGCTGGCTGGATGAATGAATTTGTAGAAGTGGTGTTAGGTGGCGCTATTGTAATTCCAATTACAGTTGGCTACTTTGGCATTGATGGTATGAGAGACCTGGTAAACCAGGCAGGTGGACTTGGGCTTGGCTTCCGTACTTTACCATATTTATTCCAACAATGGGGTCCGGTATTAGCGGTCGTCGCTGGCGTATTCTGGTTTGGGTTGCTATTTTTTGCTGGTATTACTTCTTCTCTGGCAATGGGTACACCGGTAGTAGGCTTTCTCCAGGATGAATTCGGCTGGAAGCGGGAGCGTGCAGCGTGGGGCTTCGGCGCAATGATTCTGGTGTTGGGCTTACCTACGGTTTTATTCTTTCAACAGGGTGTTTTCGATGAATACGATTATTGGGCCGGTACGGTTTCACTCGTGATTTTTGCTTTGTTTGAAATTATTCTCTTTGCCTGGATATTCGGCATTGATAAAGGCTGGGCAGAGATTAATAAAGGCGCAGATATCAAAGTACCCATCGCTTTCAAGTATATTATCAAATTTGTTACACCTTTATTATTGGGATTCGTCTTTTTTGGAAGCTTGCCCGGTATTTGGGACACCATTACCAACAAAGCAATTTATACACAAATTGCAGAGGCAACAGATCCAACTGTTGTTGCTGCACTGAAAGAAAAGATATTCTATGTTAACATATCCCGGCTATTATTGCTTGGCGTGTGGATTGGTATTGCCATTTTAGTTGGGGTTGCTTATCGTAAACGCATAAAAGAAGGGAGGTTTACATCATGAATTCATCTGCATTAGCCATGTATCTGTTCGCCAATATAACGGTGACCGCTTTTACGATTTTCTTCTTTATCAAGGTGTTAAATACGCCGCACAAAGAAGATGAACTCGATCATGAAAAAGGATTGTATGACCACGAAGGTCCCAAATCCTTCGACGCAACGTAATGAATTGATAATTTTTAATTGATGATTGATTGTTTATAAGTTTAAATTATTCATTATCAATAAACAATTATCAATAGATTTCCTGGATGAGCAGTTGCCAAGTCCAATCGAAGTTTTAGAAGTAGCAGCGTTGGAGGAAAAAGGGATTCGGCTCTTGATCAAACGGGATGATTTACTTAGAATCAACGAACACAGCGCTTTTTGTGGCAACAAATGGCGCAAGCTCAAATATAATCTATACGAAGCACACCGCCGGGGGCTGAGCACTTTGCTCACCTTCGGCGGCGCTTTTTCTAATCACCTCGCTGCGGTGGCTGAAGCTGGGCAACTATTTGGTTTTCAGACTATTGGCGTGGTGCGTGGTGAGGAAATCCTGCCGCTGAATCCTACTTTACAATTTTGCCGGGCTTGCGGCATGCACCTGCACTATCTTGATCGCACCGCTTACCGACAGAAAAACGAACCGGCTTTTGCCGAATGGTTGACCCAGGCATTTGGCACATTTTATTTTATTCCTGAAGGAGGAACCAATAATTTGGCGTTGCGGGGCTGCGCAGAAATGGTGCCGGAAATACAACAGCAACTGAATGGTGAATTGCCTGATTATCTGGCAGTTGCGTGCGGTACAGGCGGCACACTGGCAGGCATTATTTCAGGTTTGGAGGGAAAAAGTCAGGCGATTGGGTTTTCGGTTTTAAAAGGTGATTTTTTACAATATGATATAGCGCAATTATTGCAGCATAATACAGATAAACCATTGACTAACTGGCAGATACAAACCGATTATCACTTTGGTGGCTATGCAAAATTTCGCCCGGAGTTGATTCAATTTATCAATAACTTTAAAGAAAAATATCATATTATATTAGACCCCATTTACACCGGCAAATTATTATATGGATTATTTGATCTGGTGCAAAAAGATTTTTTTCCGCCAGACAGTACTGTACTTGCCGTTCACACCGGTGGTTTGCAAGGGATCGCCGGTTTTAATGCCCGATTTGGCAATTTGATCATTTAGCGAAATTCGATGTGTTTAAAATTTATACTTATTTCAACCTTTCAACCGTTTTGCCTTTATAACTTTGAGATAAATAACAATCCATGCCAATGATGCGCCATCTTTTTATATTCGCCATTTTACTTATTTCTGCCAGTTGTAGAAATCAAACGTTACCGGATGCTTCCAGCGACGGGGAGCCTCACCCACTGCTCATTCGCCAGCGCCTCAATGAAGCCGAAAAACACTATCAACAATTTTATAATTCTTATACTACTTTTAAAGAAGCGAGTATCAAGACCCGCAAATTCAAACATGCAGATATTGTGCCACTTATTCAGCGTTTGCAGGATCCTTTTAAGGTGAGCAAAGCGGGTGAATCCATGGAAGGGCGTGCCATTTACCGCGTGAGTATTGGTACGGGAGCGACGCAGGTGTTTTTGTGGAGTCAGATGCATGGTGACGAATCCACCGCCACAATGGCGATTATGGATTTATTTAATTTTTTTAGTCGAAGTGGCGATGAATTTGATGAATATCGGCAAAAGATTTTAAGTAATATGACGCTTACGTTCATTCCGATGCTGAATCCTGATGGTGCTGAGCGCTGGCAGCGGCGGAATGTGCTGGGGGTAGATTTAAATCGGGATGCCTTGCGTTTGCAATGTCCGGAGTCGCAAATTTTGAAAAAAGTGCGCGATGAACTGAATGCCGACTGGGGTTTTAATTTACACGATCAAGGGCGCTATTACGTTGGAGATCAGAAAGTTAAGATTGCAACTTTTTCCTTTTTGGCACCAGCTTTTAACGTAGAAAAAGAAGTGAATGAGAAGCGCGGTGACGCGATGCAGTTGATCGGATTGATGAATAAAATTTTACAGCCCTATATTCCTGCCAAAATCGGGCGGTATGATGATACCTTTGAACCCCGTGCTTTTGGTGATAATATTCAAAAATGGGGTACACGTACTATCTTGATTGAGTGCGGGTTAAATGAAAATGATCCGGAAAAACAGACCATTCGACGTTTGCATTATATGTTGTTGCTGGCAGCTTTTGAAGCCATTGCCGATAAAAGTTATGAACAAACCGACTTTGCGGCGTATAATGCCATTCCATTCAATGACAATGTCGGCGTTTTCGATCTGATCGTGCGGGGTGCGCAAGTACAGCATGATGGCAAATGGTACACGATGGACCTGGGCTACAAGCGCGACGACACCTGGCTGCAATATGGCTATGCCTCAAAGCCTTCTATAACAGAATTTGGTGATATGTCTATTTTTTCAGCTTATGATGAAATAGATGCCAATGGATATCGGGCGGTGCCGGGGAAAGTGTATCCGACGGTTTTGCAAAATATAGCCGCTTTAAAAGAACTGGATATTCCATTGATTTTAGCGCAAGGCTATACCGATGTACGCTTGCGCGAATTTCCTGATACGAAAAAGCCTTTCCCGCTTAACTTATTGAAAGCCAGTGAGTCACCTGATAATGCCATTCGACTGTGGGGCAATCCAAATTTTGTTTTGCAACGAAACGGAGAAACGGGCTTTGCAGTGGTAAATGGATTTGGTTATGACTTACGCAACGATCAAAGCTTTGTTCGTCAGCTGGTTAAAGATTTTTAATTTTTGTAAATTGTTATTGATTATTTGGAAAGAATGTAAAGCCAAATAACCAATAACCAATTACAACCTACCGTCCCCAGGAGAAACCAAATCGCAAATCGACCTGAGCAAAGGGAGTAGAAATATCCGAAGATTTGAGTCCTGGCGAGTTTTCATTGGCAACGATGCGATAACCGCCCTCTGCACCTATGCGAAACCATTGGAATACATTGATTTCCAGCCCTGCTGATGGTTGAAATACAAACACCCGATCGGTCCCGCCGCTCTCCGGACGCACCCTGCCACCACCTACCAGCATCGTAATACGAGGATGAACTGCCTTATGCGCATTTGGCGTAACGCCAAACATAACACCATTGTACTTCATCGTAAAGCCCTCAGATTCATTGGGTTGTGCCTCTTCCCGAAAACGAAACCAGCCATAACCTAAAAAGAAATTATTACCAAATTCCAAGCCGCCATAGCCACCCCGGGTATAAACATAATCATCGTCGAAAAAAGACCAATTATACGTTGCAGCACCCCAGGCACCACTGAGCTCAAAACCATTGTTGCCAAAGAGCGTCTCTTCACGCTGCGCCGATAAAATGCCGATAAATGCCAGGCATAACAGGGGAATCAAAATCGTTCTTTTCATCATCGTAGGATTTTTCTCAGAAGATGCACGAATATCCCTTTTTCCCCTACGACGGAGACAGATTTTCATTTGATTAAAAAAACTTGTGCTTGATAGTAGAAATCAATCTTCTAAGGGATTGATCATTAAATTAATACAAATAAAGATTTATTCTATCGAACCTGTTCGTATAATTTTTTTACCTGCAAATCGCCTAAGCCGTAGATGCCTTCGCGACTAAAAAAGCGAGTGAAAATATCTTTAAAATCGGTGACGCCTTCTTCCAGGATGTTGCGCAGGGTTTTCTCGAGCCTGCCATTGAGGCGCTCAATTTGCGCTTCGCACACTTCGGCGAGGTAAGGAAAACAAGGCGAAGCATTGAGTGCGAGTTTGCGCAATTTCGTCATATTATTTTGGCTATAGGCTTGCCAAAGTTGGGCACCAACGAATATCGCTTCTTCGGAGAACGGTACTCGGTACTGAAAGCATCTTTTCAATTCCTGCGGGTCTAATTTACCAAACCCCAGCCAACGATCATGCTGCTGGCGAGTCACCGGAAATACCCGGAAAACTTTTAATGGCTTGTTGGATTGGCGCAAAAGCCAGAGGCAAAACCACATATTTACCTGGCAAAACAGATCGTATTCAAACCATAAATTCACTTCAGTACCTGCCGGAAAATGCAATAATTGCTGATATTCGCCGACGACTCGGTCGAAATATTCTTGTTCTGTTCCATTATAAGTTTCTTGTATGTAATTTGAACGCATCTCCCAAAACGCTTGTAAAGAAGACGCTTGGGTAGGACCTTCAATCAGGCATTCTCTACTTACCAGGATTTCACCATCCAGTTGAGTTTGATTGAATTGAGTGGCAAGTGCATCGCCGGTTAGAATGTGGTACTGCATAATAAAATAGTCTTTTGGGTGGAAAATAAAATACTGTTCCTTCATGCGCTTACGGACGAACGACCACCAAGCGTTTGGTGATAATGGTTTTACCCCATTCGTCGCGTAGGCTGTACAGGTACGTTCCTTTTCGTAAGTTCGAGATATCTACTTTCTCAATCCGT
>JBKBWT010000069.1:0-19753 GCA_046314415.1 Saprospiraceae bacterium | reverse complement strand
GGTTGGCTATCAAATAGTCCACATACAACTCGAAAGTAGCTGGAAATTTCATCCTCCAAAGGTCGTAACTGTCAAAGAACTTTTTTTTCCTAATTTTTTACCTGCGTAATCTCAGTTATAAAATAGGCTATTTTTTTTTAGGAAAGTACCTATTATAAAGGCATCATTATCCGGGAATTCCATTTCCCGAAACTCGCGGTAGGTCATTTTTTTTGCTGCAATGGTCATGTCCCTTTATTTTTGGGTTAAAATATGCATTTTTTCAGGAAAAATCAAGCGCTTACCCCACGCCCACGCGTCGAAATTCCTCTTTCATTGCATTAAGCCGAGCATAAGCAGATAGCACACTCACCCCAAATGCCCGCGCCTGCTGCATCCAGTCGGGGCTGACGCTGCCCAGCGTGTGCAGCTCGTCGGCGAAGGTGCGGTACCACTCGCGCCCGCGTGTGCCTGCGGCGAGAAGGGTTTGGATGCGCTCGGTGGTCAGTGCCCAGCATTCCTGCGGGCGGGCGGCGACGACGGCTTTTAAATAAAGTAAATAATTCATACTTTGAATATTTGCTTTTGCGGTTTTTAATAAAGTGTCCCAATCCTGCTCTACTTCCAGCACCTGAATGTAAAAATTGGGTTGCCAGTCATTGCGCAAACTATGTATAAAACGCTCTTTTTCAGCGGGATTCATCACTTCGCGCAGCCGCTTGTAATGTTCGATGCTTTTATAAAGCCGGGTATGATGTTGCATCACTTTCATATAAAAAGGACGATCGCGTTCGGGCATTATGATATCTGCTAAATAACTTGATATAATATTTTGATGCGTATCATACACGGCGGTTGCTATTTTATAAAATGCATCCATATTAATAGCTTCGTAATATTTATTTAGTAGTTGCAAAGCAATCTTCGGATCGTGCGGCGCATTGGCTTCGGCGGTTTTTAACCAAAGTGCCTCATCTCCAGTTAGTTCTGCAATTTTTAATACAATATTAGCCGTTGAATCATCGATTAATTCCTCTTCTTGCAGCATATTATACAAATCCTTGGCTATTTGCTTGTCGATTAATAATTGTAATAATAAAGGTTCCCATTCTTTCAAATCATACACCATTGGATGGCTGCGGCTGGCAGGGTCTTCGGTGTAATAATTAATCCGTTCAAATATAATATTGATGGCTTTTGTAAGGTTAATTGGATCTATTATAATGTTTGGTAAATGATTGCTTAATTCCTGCAATTGCCCGATAAAAATTCCCATTACATCGCTTTCAAAATCGCTAAACATCTCCCATTCGTATTCATCTGCCAGCAAAGGTGCTTCCAGATTGTGACAAGCCTCGTAAACGCCCGCCAACACTGCCACCGCGCCGGTAAGATTGCCCTGGTGTAATTTAGTATCTGCATTTTTAAAATAAGGTGTTACGACTTCCTCAATCGCAGCTAAGCCACTATCATACATGCCATTACCTTCATAATCATATTCATTATAATCGTATTCTACCTCAAGTGTATTTAGTTTTTGATGTATAATATCTCGAATTTTTAAAATATCATCTTTTTGAAAAGCGGGTTTATCAGCTTTTATAAAATGTAAAAACTGCTCCCGAATGGCGGTATTTTTTTCAAAAAGCTGTTTGAGAAAAGCCGCTTGTGTGCTGAGTTTAGCTTCCAGAAAAACAGTTCGGTAAAAATCAGGTTCAGGCGTCTCTTCTATTTCCGCGTCTTCTATAAAATCGGGGGTCCTATTATTCGTATGAACTTTATTATCAATAATAGCCAGTCCAACCGCAACGATGTGCTTACATATATCGCCATAATCGTACGGACAGGTGCAACTGCATATCGGCTCCTCCTCTTCCAAATTAATAACGACCTCATAACGCGCTGTACCCCAGACCTTTGCTGTGTAAATAGCCCCGTCTTTATTTACTTTGATAGGCTGCGCCCGATAAATGTCCTCGCCGCGCTGAAACACTGCCGATTCAGCCATTGTGCGTAGCCAATTTTTGTTGAACGCCATTTTTTATAACTTTTTTGCCAAGATAAATAAAGTGTTCTATGTGTATAAACTGATTATTAAACGGTTATAAACATACCCATTTTGTTATTATTCGACTTGTTTATAAATGAAAAATTTAAATGTCAGAGTTTAGCCGCCAAGGCACCCCCGAAGGAATCCCTTGGGAAAACTCCGAAATTCACACTAAAAACATTGGTGAAGCTTTTGTGCCTCTGTGGCAGATTAAATTTTAATTTTGAACAACTCTATTGAAATTGTTTATATTGTAAATCATCCGGTTGAAAGCAAGGAGCAAAGCGGTAAGAGCAGAGCCGAAAAGTTCCCGTCGGTTGTTTGTTAACGATGGAACGTGTATATTTGTAACAGGCTTGAATAGACGGCTATTTTTTCTTTGCATTAAAGTTTTAATGTTATAATAAAATGCCGGATTTATTATATTGGTAATTAATAATTAAATCATGACGCCACCAGATGTTTGCGAGATACCACGTTGGCAGCAGTTGAAGCGCTTGCTCAATAACCTGAGCCCGGCAGAATTCAAAACTGCACTGTCTGAAACGCCGGATGTGGTGTTGATTGATGTACGCACCAAAGCAGAATATGACGCTGGACATATTAGCGGCGCAATTAATATAGATTATTTAAGCTACGATTTCTGGGATCGTATGGAACAATTGGATCCGCAGCGCACTTACTTCATTTACTGTCGTACCAGTCGCCGCAGCGTACGTACCTGCACGCTCATGCGCAATGGGGGTTTTCAAAATATTTATCATCTGGATGGAGGCTGGAATTTGTGGAGCCAGACCTTCGGAGTATAAGAAAACTAGCTGAAAATCAACCGGTAAGCCACACTATTTTGAACTTTCAAGGGGTTGAGTGACTTGTATCACAGTAAGGCGACCTTATAAGCATTACCTTTGTCCTTTCTTACCAATGCCTTAATAATAATAATGAAGCTGCAATCTTATATCCCTATTTTACAGTGGCTACCGAAATATTCCTCCGAGCAGTTACGCGGGGATTTGCCGGCAGGGCTTACCGCCGGGGTACTACTTATTCCACAAAGCATTGCTTTTGCCATGATTGCGGGCGTGCCGCCCATTTATGGTTTGTATGCTTCTACGGTGCCGATGATTTTGTATGCCATTTTTGGCACATCGCGGCAGTTATCAGTTGGTCCGGTTTCGATTATTTCCTTACTGACGTTTGCGGGCGTCTCTGCGCTGGCAGAACCTGGCTCAGCGGCTTACATTGAGTTGACTATTTTATTAGCCTTTTTAGTGGGCATTATTCAGTTGTTATTAGGGATATTACGTCTTGGGTTTCTGGTCAATTTTCTCTCGCATCCGGTGGTGAGTGGTTTTACTTCGGCTTCAGCGGTGATCATTGCCGTTGGGCAATTGAAGAATTTATTGGGAATTTCTTTACAAAAGGACGAATTTATTTACCAGATTATCGGCGGTATTATACAACAACTAAATAATATTAATCTTTTTGCGGTAGGACTGGGACTTAGCAGCATTCTGTTAATTATAATATTAAAAAAAATCCACAAATCTATTCCAGCACCTTTAGTAGCGGTTATTTTTGGTATTGTCATGGTGTGGGGATTTGGTTTGACGGATCAAGGCGTCAAAATTGTTGGCGACATTCCTGGCGGTTTGCCCGATTTTACGGTTCCATTGCTGGAATGGCAAGCCATTCGCGAATTGCTGCCCATTGCATTGGCGATTGCCATTGTAAGTTTTACCGAGAGTTTTGCCGTTGCCAAAGCCATGCAAAACCGGCATAAAGATTATAAAATTGCGCCTAATCAGGAACTCATTGCGCTCGGCATTGCCAATATTGGCGGTGGTTTCTTTCGTGGATTTCCTACTACCGGGGGCTTTTCTCGAACTGCCGTCAACGACCAGGCAGGCGCAAAGACTAGCATGGCATCGCTGATTAGCGCCGGTTTGATTATTGTCACCTTACTTTTTCTTACACCCTTATTTTATTACTTACCCAATGCTGTGGTAGCCGCCATTATTATCGTGGCAGTGTTGAATCTGGTGGATTATAAAGAGGCTAAACACTTGTTGCGCAGCGACTTAGGGGATTTTGCGATGCTAATGGCGACGTTTCTTTTAACGCTGTTAATCGGCGTAGAAGAAGGCATCGCTATTGGAGTCATATTATCATTAGCCTTAATGATTTATCGCAGTACTCGTCCGCATATGGCGGTGCTGGGGCGCATTCCGAATTCCAACTTTTATAAAAATATTAATCGTTTTGAAAATCTGGAAGTACGACCCGACGTGCTCGTGGTGCGTTTTGATGCCCAATTATATTTTGCAAACATCAGCTTTTTTGAAAATAAGCTCGAGCAATTGGTGCAACAAAAAGGTAATGCCTTGAAAGTCATCATCTTAAATGCGGAAAGCATCAATCGTGTGGACAGCAGTGCGGTGCATTTGCTGGAAGATTTGAATAGAGGCTACAAAGAGCGGGGTATTGAAATCTTTTTTACCAATGTGCAGGGACCCGTGCGGGATATGCTTACGCGAGCGGATTTTGTTCAGAAAATTGGCAAAGATCGCTTCTTTCTTGACGTGCAGGAAGCCGTTGCTTGTTTTGATTCCAAGTTGGAAAAGAGCGGTTTTGAGAACTATATTTTGCAAACGAATGTAAAAGTACCGAAAGATCGCCCGAAAGGGGTGCATTGAATCAGGGGAGTTTTGATATCCTGAATTTTTTTATATTATATAAATACCTAAAATTTATTTTATTTTCCTAATAAAATCTAATCTTGCAAAAGATTATTTACGCATGCCGCAAGCAGTCGAAAACCAGGAGAAACTCGATCTAATTCTTCGCGATACACTCGCCATTGAGCGTACCCGCCTCGCGAATGAGCGCACGCTACTTGCCTTTTTTCGCACAGGTTTGTCCCTGATTGTCACAGCTTTAGCCATTTTTGAATTCAAAGAAGACCCCTGGTATATGCGTTCAGCCTGGGGGCTTATTATATTGGGGGCAGCTGTTATTATATTTGGTGTAATAAGCTATATTATAACCAAGCGCCGCATTGCCAATAGTTATAAAAATGAAAAGGATACGTGAATGACGCAGCATATCCTTTCCGAAATACTATATTTAAGAGAATTTTTTAAGGCACATTGATTGCATCGAGGTTTTCCAGCTTACCCTGTATCCCCCAGCCACCAAAGTTTTCCGAAACGGCAATAATAATTTCGTTTTTTCCCTTCTTTAAAGGCAGATATACGGCATCGAAATAACCGATTGTGCCGAGATAACGGTAATCCTGGCTTTGAAAATTCCGATTACCGCTGTACAAAATAGTGCCATTGCAATACACCCGCGCCCGGTCGCTGAAGCCTAGTTCCAGCTTCTTGATTTGTGGTTTTGTACTGTTGATTTCAAATTTTGCCAATACCGTGTTTTTTTCAGGGCTGCGTTCGCGGAGTATTGACAAATTCGCTAGCCCGGTTCGGTCGGCGCTGAGTTCATCCCACTGTCGGCTTTTCAAAAAATCGGGAGTCAGTTGCACCGCGTTTTCCAAGGTCTGCTCCGCAAATACATCCGAAACCTGCCAGGTGCGAATGCGATTCGCTTCCTCGGGGACAGTTATTCCGGTTGGCATTGCAAGCTCAATATCATGCTGTTTTGTATAAGAAAAATTAGCAAAGTGAGCCGGGGCAGCGCCCGCCTGGATACCAATGGAACCGGCTTGCAAGCCGCGTTTTAATGCTGTGATTTGCAATGTAGGTGATTGATTATCAGCGAAATAAACCGCTGCGCGTGTGCCCGCAATGACAATTTTGACGTGCAACCATTGCCCGAATGAATAAACATAAGGCGTATTGTAACCGCCAACATTCGTCATCTTCCAGTCATTCAGATCGAAAGAGCCGGGCGTGCCTTGGTCGTGATACAATTGCCAGCCGCTATTGCCATTGTAAACCGGCGTATATTGCATGGCGTCGGGTTTGCCCGATTGATGCGAACGCAGGTAGAATTCTTCGTAATTTTTTTCATCCTGAATGCGGAAAATAGCGCCAAAAAAAGAGCGTTGATCTTGTACAAAGACATCAAATTCAATCATACCGTCTTGTAGCATTACATCTTTCAGGTACGCGATGCCGCCTTGTAAACGCAGGCTTTTTTGACCTTGAAAATCGACTACTTGCTGCCCCTGGGCTTTAAAAACCCATTGCTCGGAAGTGAAAGGAATCGACTGCGCAAGACTTATTTGTAAACAAAAAAGCAGACTTGATACCAATACAGTGTTTTTTTTATTAACTTTCTTCATGATTATGCGTGTTTTATCATAAATTTTTGTCCGGCAAAGAACGGCTTATACCGATTACATTGCTTATACAAAGCCCGACAAGTCCGTGCAAAACGTAACAAACCCGACTCAACAAAAAATAAACGGCATGGAAAGCCAGTGGAATGATGAGTATTATTTTATTGAAGCCTATAAAAAGGCGGTTGCCGAGCATTTAAACTGGGGCGATAGTGCCCATTGGCGGCACAGCGATTTTATGGATTTGAGCGAGAAAATTTTTGCGCAAACCGGTGTGATGCTGAGTAATACCACCCTCAAGCGACTCTGGGGCAAATTGAAGTACGATAGCCTGCCTACTTCTCACACCCTCAATGTCTTAGCGCAATTTCTAGGCTATGAAAATTGGCTGGCGTTCAAAACTGAAATGCAGGAAAAAGCGGAGCCTCTGCCACCCATCGAATTGGAAAAGCCGAATTTTATTCTAAAAAAGGCTAAAAAATTCGTATTCCCGCGTATGATTGCCGGTTTTGCCGGAGTAGCAATATTAGTTGTTATATGTATTAGCTTTATTTTTAATGAGAAACCCTCGACTTTTACACCAGCGCAACTGGCAAAAGTAAAATTCAGTAGTCAGCCGATTGCGGAAGGCGTCCCGAATACCGTTATTTTTAATTATGATTTAGGAGATATACAATCTACTGATATTCAGATACAACAGTCATGGGATTCGACCAAACGCTTTCGTATAACTGAAATCACCAACGAAGCCGCTTCTACCTATTATCGCCCTGGTTATTGGCGGGCTAAACTGATCGTCAATGGACAAATTATTAAAGAACATGATGTTTTTATAAAGTCGCAGGGCTGGCTGGTAACGCAAGATGTTGAACCCAAACCGCGCTATTTTTTGCCGGATGAATTGGTCAAAGCCGACTATCTGGGCGTTGATTCGGCGGTTTTAGAAGCTACCTTCAGTAAAAGTGTGGAACCGCAATGGCTTACTTATCATTATGTTGAAGATTTTAAAAATTTATATAGTGATAATTTTACTTTTCAGGCGGCAGTTAAAAATACGTACCGGCGGGGCGATGGAGTCTGTCAGGAAAGTCGGATTTTAATTTTGTGTGAAAATGGGTTTATTGGCATCCCGCTGGCAATTCCGGGCTGTGTAGGTGATCTGCGCCTGCGCATTTTTGACCATGTTGAAGAAGGTAACAAGCGGGATTTATCGGCTTTTGGCTGCGATTTTTCCGAGTGGCAGCGCATCAACGTAACGGTGAAGAACAAATTAGCAAAAATATTTATTAATGATAAGCTGGTGCGTGAAGTACATTTTACAAGCGATGCCGGGCGGGTGGTTGGCATGCGGGCAGGTTTTCGGGGAGCAGGCATTATAGACGATGTTGGTTTCTTTGCTGCGGACGGTGCAGTGGTTTATCAAAATTTATTTAGTAAAGATAATATTAAATAACTATATTATAATAAATTTTTAATTAAAGAATAAAATATTTTGATTCTATTAATTTAATATTTTATAACTCCATATTGTATCAAGATAAACTTCTTTTTGTGCTGCATTGACATTTCTCATTGCGCTTTGTGACGCCAATCACATACTTTGCAGGTTGCTTGGGTATAACTTTGTATTATAAAACATCAAAGTTATGCATTGTAATAATCGTTGCCCATAAGATAATATACTTACTCGTGTATGTGATGTTTTTATAAAAGCCTTAATTCATTATTCATTTAAATGAAAGCTGATTCCAATGAAAATTGAACAAATCTATACCGGTTGTCTGGCGGAAGCCGCTTATTACATCGAAAGCAACGGCGAAGCTGCCATCATTGATCCGCTGCGCGAAACCGAGCCTTATCTCGAACGTGCCAAAGCGGACAATGCCCAAATAAAATATGTACTCGAAACACATTTTCATGCCGATTTTGTCTCCGGTCACCTCGATCTGGCGAAGGAAACCGGCGCCACCATCGTATATGGTCCCACTGCCCAGCCCAACTTTAAAGCCTATATAGCTAAAGATAATGAAGTATTAAAGCTTGGTAATGTGAGCATTGTAGTGCTGCACACGCCAGGGCACACCATGGAATCCACCACATATCTGCTGCGCGACGAAAGCGGTAAAGATTACGCGATTTTCACCGGCGATACTTTATTCCTGGGGGATGTGGGGCGACCTGACTTAGCCGTCAAAACCGATCTCAGCCGGGAAGACTTGGCAGGTTATCTTTATGATAGTTTGCAAAATAAAATTCTGCCTTTGTCGGATGAAGTGATCGTTTATCCGGGGCACGGTGCCGGTTCGGCTTGTGGCAAGAAAATGAGCAAGGATACCTGGGGTTACCTCGGTGATCAAAAACGCTTCAACTACGCCTTGCAAGCAAAAACACGGGAAGAATTTGTCCAGGAGGTAACCACCGGTTTAGTAGAGCCGCCACAGTACTTCCCGAAAAATGCGGTAATGAATAAAATGGGCTACGAAAGCATCGAAACCGTGCGCGGGCGGGGCTTGCACGCACTGAGTGTGCGGGCGTTCAAAGCTGCCTGGGAAGGCGAAGGGGCGCTAATACTCGACACCCGCAAAGAGGAGCAATTTGTAAAGGGCTTTATTCCGGGGGCTATTTTTATTGGCATTGACGGATCGTTTGCACAGTGGGTGGGCGCATTGATTCCTGATCTGAAGCAGCCCATTCTGTTCATCAGCGATCCAGGTCGAGAACAAGAGGTCGTAACTCGTTTAGCACGAGTCGGTTATGATAATTCCATCGGGTACCTGGAAGGTGGTTTTGATGCCTGGACGGCTGCCGGAGAAGAGGTGGATACGCTACCAAGTATTTCTGCCGAAGCATTTAGTAAATTATATAATCCGGCGATTAATTTGATAGATGTACGTAAAGAAAGTGAATACAAAGCCCAACATATTAAAGGCGCGTATAATTTCCCGCTCGATTTTATTAATCGCAATATGAGCCAGCTAGACCGCAATATGCAATATTACATGTATTGCCAGGGGGGCTACCGCTCGGTTATTGCTGCTTCAATATTGCGGGCACGTGGCTTTGAAAAAATTATCAACATCGCAGACGGATTTAAGGCATTGCTAATCAGTGGCTTACCTACAACGGAATACGTGGAGCAAACCACGGAACTGTAATTCATTTTGACCTTGATTTTATGGTGATAAACTGGGATTGACTCTTTCCGGGGTTAGTCCTTCTTTTTGGGAACGGTACACTTATTATTAAGATTAATAATATTTTTACTGATTTTTATCTTGATTAATCACTTTTGTTATAAAACCAATTTAAAATTATATTAAAACGCTGAATAGTTATATGAATTTAAAAGAAATTATAAAAAAGCCGGGTGTGACGATCATTGATGTGCGCTCGCGGTTGGAATTTTTTCTAGGACATATTAAAGGTTCAAAGAATATTCCTTTAGGCAGTTTGCCAAATAAACTGGAAGATATTAAGAAATTAAACCAACCGATTGTACTGGTGTGCGCCAGCGGCATGCGCAGCGGACAAGCCTTGAGTTTTTTGAAATCCAAAGGGTTGAAAAATCTTTACAATGGAGGTAGTTGGGCGAGTGTAAAGCAAATGCAACAAAATTAAGGAAGTTTCAATATATTATAATAACAGGGATGAATTTTATAAAATTCATCCCTGTTATTCATTTTAAAGCCGGGTATTTACAATGTTATTAAATGCAGCGCCAAAAGTATAATTAATGCCCAAGCCCATGCGCATGCGGAAGTTGGTGGCGACCTGGCGTTGTTGCAGCAATAAATCTTCCAGAGAAACGCCGGCTGCCGGCAAACTAATCTGATCGCGAATCAAATCCATTTCAGTGGATACACGTAGCGCAAAGCCTTTAAAAACGCGCACTGACACGTAGCTATCCAATTCTACACGGTTTTTTGAAAAATCGTGCAGGAAATTGGAAGCCACCACCGAGGAAAAAATATCGCCCCAGGGCTGCCGAAAACGGGTTTCCATAGAAAGTGACTGATTGAATAAATTTTCCTGGATTTCATTATATATGGTGCTATCAATATAATTATTCTGCACATATCCAACTTTATATGCGAATGTAAGCTCCCGGCTGATAACTTCTTCATACGGGAAAACATTATATTCCACTGCCGGGCGAATACTATAAGATAAATCAATATTATTATACGTATTGTGACTTAGCCCGCCAAACACCCCAGCTGACCAATGATCGCCCAGGCTTTTCACAATAGCGCCGCTCCAATAATAATTTTTATTGATACTTACAATGGATTCATCTCCATTATTAAAGGTGCGTTTGGTATAATATAAGCCTACATTGTGACGAATGCGCCAATCTTCCGTTACACGCTCTCCGTTAAAACCAAACTCCAGATTTACATTGCTTTGATTGGATTCTTTCCCAATATTTGCACCGCTGCGCACATCAAAAATCCAGTAATTCCAGGGGTCTTTCTGAATGGGTTTGATTTGTTCCGGTGCCTGGAGGGGCTCCACCGAGAGCTTGAGGGCATCCTGCATCCCGGCTTCCATTAAATAAGTCACCAACCCGGCTTCCATATATTTCAGCAAGCCTTTCCGCACCTCGTCGTTCGTCATGGTACCGGCAGTGGTATAAGTAAGCGCTTGTTTGATTTTTTCGTATTGATTTTTCCCGGTGAATGTCATTTCATACCGACCACCGCCGCTGCCCAGTGCAATTCGATTGACAAAAACCTGCACATCCGCCATTGCCTGGTCGCGCACATGATTGACATAATCCAGTTCCTGCCGCAGGTAATTCATGTCACACGAATTACAATTAATATGCAGATCAATCCGGTCGATAGAAGTGCCTTGTGCCGCGAGTCCGGTAAACACCAAGGAGAGCGCAATTAAAGTAGCCAGCCAGTTTTTCATAATGGATCTAGGTTTTTAAATATAAATGCGTTTCTGTACTTTTTGACACAGCAAAACGGCAAAAAAATCCGCCAGATATTTTTAAATTTACGATATTAACGTTATTTTTTAGGTAATTGTATTTTTTACACTTTCTTGGTTTGCTGCGCATTTTTAAAATTAAATTTGAACAAGCCTCCAAAATTCCTAATCATTTATTGTGCAGATTGAATTTTTATACTTTAATTTGCTGCCTGAAACTATCTAAACCATGAGAATCGCCTACGCGTGGCTGCTGTTAGTCCTCGTGCTATCCAACTGGGTAGGCGGTTTCGTTTTTTTTGAAATTAGCTATCTGGTGGAGATTCGGCACAGTATGAACGCTGCCGAACAAACCATCGCCGAAACAGTTCAAGGGGAAATTGGCAGCAAAAGTGTTGTAAAAATTCTTGATAGCCAGCAAGTAATACCAAAAGGAAATGTTTATGGCGACTTTGCTTTTGCAACCGAGGTCAATGGCGAAACAGTTTATTACACGTTGCTGGAGAATGACCGCGATTTGCAGGAAATAAGCCAGCAAGCCGAGATGCCCACCTCTTCCAATGATGAACACAACATTTTATTAAAAAGTCTTTTTACTGAGTTTGAAATTACGCAACCAAATTATTTATTGTCCTCAGTCCTAACGCCATCTCAAACCAATTTTTATTATCAAACTTCTTTCACTTTTTCCGGTAGGAATGTACTGACGCCTCCGCCCAATTACTCCTGATTTTCAAGGCTTTATACTTAACTTCTTCTGTGGATTATGCTGTTTTTATATAAAATACGGCGTATTCATCATTTACAAAGCTCAATTTTTCTACTAAATGCTAACAGCGATTTTTGAACTGTTATCAAAATACATTAGCCATTTTCAAGGTTGCTAATGGAAGTTGTACCCTGTAGAATCCCATTTAACATTTAGAAATACAATATAAGTTAAGCTTTGTAAATAAGATAAATACGTATTAGAAAAGTTAATAAAGCCTTTCCTTTGCTCAGACGGGCAAAATCTATCTAGCTTTTATAAGATTATCATATACTTCGGTTTACATGAACTACGCGCTCAGCATTGGAGCGCTGAGCGCGACTGTTCTTTTGTATTTCTCTAAAAATTACCTGATAATGAAAAAAATATATATACTTAAATTATTAGTGGTTTTCATTTTGGCTAATGGACAAGCACAAGGCTTGCTTGATGGTTTTATGACTGGCAAAGGCAATGTGGACGTGGCGGTTTCTTATATGCATGAGTCATTTGACCGCTATTTTGTAAAAGACATCGAAACAATCAATGGCAATCTGGGCACTATTACGACCCAAAGTTTGAGCTTATTTACCAAAGTTGGAATTACTAATTTCTTAGATGTGATCGCTACAGTGCCCTATGTGCACGCCGCGCCGAATGCCGGGTACTGGCAGACGCAACAGGGTTTGCAGGATTTATCGCTTTATATCAAAGTGCGTCCGTATCAGGTGCAGTTGAAAGATCAAAGCCGCTTCGACGTAATGCTGGCGGCAGGTATCATTACTCCGGTGAGCGACTACATACCGGATGCACCGGTGGCAATCGGGCATCAATCTACCCAATTCGATGGGCGTGTGATTGCTCAATTTTATCATCACAGCGGCATTTTTGCATCGGGGCAGGCGGGCTATTTTCGTCGAAACAATGTAATGATTGACCGGGGTTATGAGGTGTCGGTGCCGGATGCCTGGGATTACGTTGCCCGTTTGGGTTTCAACCACTCCCTATTTTATACCCACTTATTTTTCCAGTCACAACGCGCGCGAAGCGGTACGAATATTGGCCCAGGCGTGCCTTTTCCTAGTAATGCTATTTCGTTTGATCGGGCAGGAGTTACCCTTGCTTATAAAGTGCCGCTCGTTTCCAGGTTGACGGTATTTGGTGGATATACGCGTACCCTTTCGGGACGTAATATCGGCGATACCACCGGCTGGAACGGAGGTATTGTGTATGGTTTTGGACAATTATTTTGATATTAATGCTATAAAGAAATTATAATGTTGCATGGCAGTTTTTGAGTAATTATGATATTTTAATTTAATAAAAATTGAAATCATGAAATTTTATTTATATAAAATCACTTTTGTTTGCGCTTTGATATTTTTATTACAAGCCTGTGCCGAAGATGAGGTACAAGGTCCTGATTACAATATTTTACAACCGGGGGCGGAAGAGCGCAGTGCCGGAAATTGGAAAACGACGCTAGACTTTGCGGTGAATAGCATTACAATACCTGCACCAGAGGCAACGAATAGTGCGGCGGTGCAAAGTGAAATCGCCGAAGTAGAGCAGTTGGCTGCCAACCTAGATGGTAAGCAACGCGAATTAATTGAAAAATGGGGCTCTGGCGCGGTGTTGCGCTGGAATGAAATTGCCCGTCAACTGGTGACCAAGTACAATGTGCAACCTTTACCCGGTGCTGCGCCTGATCCGCAGCGTCCTTTTGCTAATCCGCCTTATGCAGCGCGGTTGTACGCACTCTTGAGCGTGGCACATCACGATGCTTTGATTACGGTTTGGCATAACAAGTTCAAATACAATCGTGTGCCGGTGCACGAACTGGTAAAAGCACCTGTGCTGATTAAATCTAATTTACCGTCTTACCCTTCCGAGCATGCTACGGTAGCGGCAGTAAGCGCTGAGGTATTGGCATTTTTCTTCCCGCTGGAAAAAGACTATTTGAATCAACTCGCAGCGGAACATATTTTGAGCATGAAACGTGCCGGACTCCATCTGGAAAGCGATGTACAAGCAGGCAAAGCCATTGCAACTGCCATTGCCACTAAAACTAAAGACCGCGCTCGTACCGATCGTATGAATCTGGCGAGCGACCCCACCGATACCTATAAAAATATTGAAGTGCCTTACACGAAGTGGGTGAGTTTGAATGTACCCGCTATTAAGCCTATGTTGCCGTTGTATGGCAATGTGCGCTCGTGGTTTGATTCCCTGGCACTGGCTGCTTTGCTGCCACCTCCACCACCGGCGCCCGGTACGCCTGCGTTTGAGGCAGATTTGGCTTTGGTGAAAAAATATGCTACCAACCGCAGCCGCGAGCACTGGCGCATCGCCGACTTTTGGGCAGATGGGGCAGGTACTTATACGCCACCGGGGCATTGGAATAAAATCGCGGCAGATATCATTGCTGAACGGAACCTGAGTGAAGTGCGGGCAGCCCGCGTATTTAGTTTGCTGAATCGTGCGATGATGGACGGTGGCATTATGTGCTGGCGTGCCAAGTATGTTTACTACTTCCCGCGACCTTCCCAATTTGATGCTGATATTAAAACCGCTACGGGTATTCCCAATTTTCCTGGCTATACTTCGGGGCATGCTACGTTTTCGGCAGCGGGAGCCATCGTGTTGGGGCATTTGTTTCCCGACCGTGCAGCACAGTTGCAGCAATGGGCAGAAGAAGCAGGTTTATCAAGAGTAGTGGGCGGTATTCATTTTCAATTTGACAACATCGAAGGGCAAAGCTGCGGGCGAAAAATTGGACAATTAGCAGTTGATTGGGCAAAAAAAGACGGTGCGGAGTAAAAATTTACGGTTATAAAAATAAATGGATGCTATTAATCAATGTAATGGCATCCATTTTTATTTACAAAATATCATAAAAATACTAAAAGTCCCAACGCTGCCGGTTAATATTGGCGCGAATGCCGCCGCCGATGTAGCGCGTGGTGCCATCGAGTGCATTATTGTCGCTGTCTTTTTTACGATAAAAGGCATTAAAATCCAGAAAAATATTATGAAAAAGCTGATAGCTTACATCCAGACCTATAATATTAATATTTGCGCCTATACCTTGTCCTAGGGTATTGCCGTAATCCGCAATGCGTGAATTATTAGGCAGTAAAATATTATTACCATAATTCATATTTACACCGTCCTCGCCTACCGCTGCCCGGATCATGCGTGCTTCCAGTGTTAATTTATGGACGGGTTGATACCGCGCCAATAAAATAAGCTCTTTGAAATTAGCGCCGAGTGGATGCGCCAGCGGCTGATTGTAATGGGCATAACTCGCCGTGCTATCGGCATGCGTGTAGGTGTAGGGACGTGCCAAATTATATTCCGCCTGCAAATCCAGGTGATCTATGCCAAGAGCGTTGATATATTTAGCGCCACCTTGAATGCCAAATTTATTCGCCCACCAGCCATTACCATTAGTTAACTCATTGAATTTGAACTCGTCAAATATAAACTGTCCGTATAATTGAACACTGCGAAACAAATTTAATTTGGCATCAGCTCCGATCAACACATTGTCAGGGCTACCTAAACCCTGCTCCACCGTGCGGTATAAAATAATGGGATTTAAATATTGAAATTCGAAATGATCAGCCCGGCTAAATACCACGGATTCAAATAGTCCAACATTAAAATTTTTCGTTATATTAAAACTCAAGTGGTGTGCCGCCAGGTAGCGCTTGGGCACCAATTCATCCCCCAGGGTTTGCCGGTGTGATTGCAATGCCAATTCAGCAAAGATATTTTGATATTGAAATTTCCAGACATTCCAGTTTAGTTTAAAGTATAAATAATTGTTAGAGAAGTCGCTAAGTAGCATTGAACGATAGCCGTCGCCGATAAAATTGCGACCGTAGCCAAACTGCGCCCCGATATGCCGGGTAAAATTAAAACCAATGTAACCCTGTCCATTCAAATAATCATACGCCTCGCCGTCACCAAACCACTGACTATTATAATCTTTGTAAAATCCATTACCCGGCACCGCCAGGTCGCGCTTAATGCGTTGATTTACATACTCCGGGAAGCGTCCCTGCGTCTCCAGAATGCTGAAATAAAAATAAACCCGATCGTCCACACCGGCACGTAATTCCAAGCCGCGCTGATTAAAGAATAATAAATCTTCACGGTTTTGTTCTTTTGCCAGATTGAAGTTCAGGATCGGATTAAAACGAAGATGAAAGTATTTGTCATTCACTTCTAGCATATTAGCAGGCGTTCGGTAAAACCATTTTAAAATGGGCTTTTCCGACTTTACATAATAATCGCTCAATTGGCTTACTTCCACCTGCGTGAGGGCTTCATTGCCTTCAATTTTTTCGCGCTGGCTGGCCAGGCGGGTATAAAATTTGGAAGTAACCAGCCATTCATTATTATCGCGAAAAATATATTGTAAATCTTTACGATCCAGTTCGGAAAGCTTGATATCACTAGCCGTATCCAGCGTGAGCGCATAACGCGTAGCCTGCCCGCGGGTGTAATATTTGAGCGCCGAATGATGCGGTGTGGGGATGCCGGATAGAATTTCCAGCCGATCTAAAATAGGATATGCCGGATTGCCCAGGGGTAAATGGGTGCCTTGCGACCAGGATTTTGTTATTATAATTATAATAGAGAAACTTAAAAGTGTAAATATTTTCATGAAGGTATTAACTTTTATTAATATTGTTAAAAATTAATATATTAATTTGTTTGACCTAAGTATTGTTTTATTGGATTGATTATAAGGTACTTATGTATGGTCAATGGTCAATTATAAGTGGTCAATCATTTAACCCTTTGGTTAGCGTGCAAGATACGCCTGAAATGTTTTACATTCTCTGACCACCCGCTTATAATAATCGGTATTATTATATTCATTTTTTAAAATACTAAAATATTCATAGGCATGACGAGCGCCACGCGCCCGATTGACGTACCAGGTATTGCGCTCACATTTGGCTGCCCAATAGGTGGCGCGCGCTGCCATTTCGGTATTTTTTGCCAATTGTCTGGCACGCTCAAAATAATATAATGCCCGACTATTATCGAAATATTCCTGATTTCCAACAGGATACGTTGGATTTGGCACGATATTATCCCCATCGCGCAATTTACTCGGTGCCAGACTCGATCCACTGCGGAAGTAATCCAGTACCTGCCAGTTATACCCAAAATAACTCATATTATAAAATGCCAAGCCCAGTTGGAAATAATACTCGCCACTGTTTTCGGGGTCGGTACGCGCCAGCGATTCCAGGCTCATCAGGCGTTCCACAAGTTCACCTTTGCTGTAATTATTGGAGGTATCGGGCAGCGGGCAACGCACACAATCTTTAAAACGTTCGACAAAAGGATTAAAAACCCCATAATTATCCCATAAAGTACGGTCTATTTCTTTAAAAACATTTAGTGCTTCTTCAAGCCGATATTCACTTAACAAAATAGTGGCTCTCATGTCGAGTAAATCTTTCTCAATCGTGCCGCCACCGCTTTTGGTGATCAAATCTGTTTCGAGGCTGGTGCGATTGGGCTTTCGGCAAATGCGCAGCAGGTCGTCAATAATGGGCATCTGTGGATTCACTTTTAAATCGCGAAAGCGATGATTGCTCAAAAAGGCTTTACCCGGCGAATTGCCCTGACCGTATAACACCGACATTTTATCACTCAGAAAATCAGGAAAATCGCGGTACCGACGGTACAATCTATTGTCCCGAATTTCATCCACTTCCATTTCCACTTGCTCGCTGGCTTCGCGGAATGCGCTGATTTTCAGCACCAACTGAAACACTTGCAATTGTTCTTTCAACAATGGCTGCTTCACCATTTTTGCCGCCAGATCCAAGGAACGCTCCGCATCATAATAATTGCCCATCAATGTTTCCAGATAGCCCAGCGCCGTTTGCCACAAAGGCAGCCGATCAACTTGCTTTTCTTTCAGCACGCGCACCATAAAATCATGTAAATCAATGGTATAGCGCCCTGCTTCGGGTCGCGGATAGCCCAGCCGACGATTGTGCGCACGTTCATCATTAAAACTCAAGCCCAGCAGGTCTTTTTCGAGTTTATGAATTTCATTGATTAATAATATTTCCAAATGCCGATTTTCTGGATCCAACTCATAAATGCGTTCCATCTCTTCCAAAGCCCTGCTATCATTGGATTTTGCGCGCATCACGTACAGCGTTGCCCGCTCCCGGTTGCTCTGGCACAAGCGCAAGCAGGCTTCCCATTCTTCATCGGTATTGATCTTAAAACTGCGATATGCCGACTCAGCTTTGCTGGGACAATCCTCAAAAATTTTAGAAAAAATATAAGATGCCTCTACGTTTTGCGCCAGACTCATTAAGGCACCGGCACGATGCCCATTTATCCAGTATTCAATAATACTCGGATCATTATCAATTTGCGGCATTAAAATATCATATAATGATAAAACTTGCGCATAATCTTTCATGTAATGCGCCAAACGTATAATTTGGTAAGCATATCTTAAGCGAATATAATGCGATTGAGTAATTTTAAATGCATTCATGCCCTCCGTTATCAAGTTCTGCATCTCTGCTACGTCACGCGTTGGCGTTTGCCAAGGGTCATCGCCTGATGTAACATGCGGCTCGCAGCGCTTGGCATAAATCAAATAATCCACCGTTTCTACACAGCCATAGCGTTTTAAATATTGCGCAAAAGTATTATCGGTAAAAGGAAAGGACAATTGCGAATCTTCAAAAGCAATCTCCGAACGGAGTTGTTCGAGGTCGCTTTGTTCCGTTTCATAAATTACAAACTGAATATCCGCTTCGGTTGCCCGGCGGCAGTAGCGTTCGCGCCACTCAAACACGTTGTCCACTTCCTGCATTACTTTTTGTCCGCCAAAGGCATCATAAATCGCCTGAATATCAATCAGCATCGGGGCAGAGGGGACACGGGTATCAATGATATTTGGATTGATAAAAGAATAACCGCGAAACCCATAAATACCTGGAGTGCAATCGCTGGATAATTTTACAGGAAGTAAATAGAAACTGATAATTATTACAATTTTGGTAAATGGATTTTTAGGTAAGTTGAAAAGTTGAAAGGTTGAAAGGTTGAAATTCAGGAATAAGGCTTGCTTTTTGATGGCAATCCAGTTTTTATTGAAATTGATGCGTAATGTTTCCCAAAAACTCATGCGGAAAATGTTTAATCGTCGCTGTATCCAAATGATAAAAAGCGATCGTTAAAGGACGATTTTTTATTTTATCATATAATAAATCAGCCGCTTGTAAAAGCAACGATTGATCAATCGATTCGGTACGAATCTGGTCGCCCTCGTACAAATAATAGCCGTTAAGATACGTACTTTTCACTACCTCAAAGCGATTGTCGGCAATTTTAAGAAAACGGGCGGTGTCGGTCAGATCCGTCGCTTGCAAATTATTTATCAATCGAATCATAGAGCCATTGCGAAAGAGCACGCCCCAGGAAAAAATGGGCAGGGCAATATCTAAGGGTATGGGGTAGGTTTTGGAAGTCGGAAGCCGGAAGTCGGAGGTCGGAAGGTAGTAGCTGGCAGCTTCGAGGTTTAAAATACTGTTTTCTTCCGCCCAGTTTTCAACATCACCGGTATTGTAAAACATCAGCATGCCGCGATTTACAGGAGGAACGCCGGTTTCCTTAAAATCCCGGTATTGATGTAAACGAATCGTTGCACTTATAATAATGGACGGGTTATTTAGTTTTT
>JBKBWT010000068.1:11656-19845 GCA_046314415.1 Saprospiraceae bacterium | reverse complement strand
GATTATTTACAACCAAATCAGAATGAAGCGCCAATATGATATGGATATGATATTGGGTATTTGTGCCGGTCTTTGGAATTTTTTAATATGCTGATAATCAATTTGACGCAAGTCTAATAAACTTTCATTATTACGCGGTAAATAAGCTGCCACATACACCAAACGCTTGATTTTATTGGGCACACGCTCGGCAACACCCGAAACAATAATGCCTGCCATACTATGACCCACCAAAACAACGGAATCCGCTTGTTGATTGACAATATTGGCGACATAATCCACATAGGTTTGCATGTGAATTTGAGCAGCAGCGGTCGTATCTGCGCCATGCCCCGGTAAGTTCACGACGACTACTTTTTGACCTTTGGCTTCCAGCAAGGGCTGCGCAGCGGCGAGCGCATTGCCATCTGCAAAAGCGCCATGCACGATCACGTAGGTCTCAGCGGTCGGTGCGGCTTCCTGCGGTGCAGGTTTGGGCTGGCAAGCTACGGCGGCTAAAGCAAGTAATATAATAAAGGATAATAGATTTTTCATAAAGTATTGATTTTGAAGGTTTAAAACGCCATCTTGTAAAGGTGGCTTCAAGGAGCTATTGACTCCATTTACATTATATAATATTGTAATTATTTCAAATAAAATATTGAAAGGTATTCAGAAATATAAAGGAGGGGTCATTCCAATAATCGTTCCGTTTTTTTGTAACTATAACATTATTAGAAGATTTTGCAGTAATATTTTAAACAATATTATACGTATCTTCTAAATAATTAAAGATTTGCTAAATCTTTAAGATTTAGCAAATCTAATTCTTTTTTATATTACACTCCCAGGGCTTCAATGACCAATTTTGCCGCTGCTGCGCCACTATACTGCTGCTGCCCGGTGATGAGTCGTCCGTCGCGGACGGCGTGCGCTTTGAATCGACCGCCGGTAATAAAATTGGTATTGGGTATTTTTTTCGCTTCGTCTTCAATCCAAAACGGCTGAATCCGCTTGCCCACAAAGCTATCGGCAAACATTTCTTCACTATTGGCAAAGCCCGTCCAGGTTTTATCATTTACCAATAAATTACCATCTGAAGTCTTGACTTTCAATAAGATACACGTGCCATGACAAATTGCCGCCACGATTTTACCAGCTTCATAAAAATCGGCAAAAAGCTGATGTAATATTTCATTATTTATAAAAGTGTACATCGGAGATTGACCACCGGTAATAAAGATGGCATCATAATCGCTTACTTTTATTACATCAATTTTACGGGTATTTTCAATTAGCGCAGCATGCGTAGCCGATTTTTTAAAACCCAGTGAAATAAGGTCGTGCGCGTAATAGCCACTCGAATCTTCAGGATCGCTGTAACCATCGGCTTGCAAGGCGCCACCTTCGGGCGAGAAAATATCGACCTGGTAGCCCCGCTCGGTGAATTCCCAGTAAGGATGCGTCAATTCTGCCCACCAAAAGCCAATGGGCCAGCCGGTCTGTTCAGAAACAGCCGCGTTGGCGGCTACTAAAGCAATCTTTTTGGGCTTTTCAGGATTCATTACATTGATACTTGCACTCATAAATTTTATAATTTTTATTTCAAAACTATTGTATATAGTGGTGGAGAACAAGTATGCAAATTTAAATTAGATACTATGCAAAAAATGAGTATATTTGATTATCAATGATTTGTGAAAGGCTTTTTTAAATTTTTAACAATTTTTTAAAACGGTGCGTTGCTTAACATCGGACTAATAGCACCAAAACACTTTAACACCAGAACACAAACATTATGCCTGCATTTGAATTTGAAGGAAAAAACTATAACAATCCGGCAGAATTGGCGATTGACAAAATCGGCGGCAAGTGGAAAATGCCCATTCTGTGGCGGCTGCGCGAACGTACCTGGCGTTACGGCGAAATGCGCAAAAGTCTGGAAAAGAGTTCGGGCGGTATTACCCATCAAATGTTGACCAAGCAGCTCCGCGAATTAGAGGAGGACGGCTTGATATCGCGAAAAGTTTATGCGGAGGTGCCGCCGAAAGTGGAGTACACCATTACGGATAAAGGCATGAAAGTGATTCCAGTGATTGATGCGCTGCGCGATTTCGGGCGTATGCTCATGCAGGAGCAAGGTATCATGGAATAAATTTGAATATAATATTTCGTTTACTGTAAATATTATGGGAGGTTGTGAATAAAAAGCATTGTGAAGGCTTGATTCACAATGCTTTTTATTATGCTATGTTTGCTTGTTATAATATTTGATATAATTTTTATGTTATATCTATTTGTCTGTTCTTAACGCACCAATTCCGGCTTCCCACAATTTTTTATTTAAGGGAGGAATGGCGGTATTCAGTATGGCTTCTCCCCGTTGTTTCAATTTTGCCCATTCGGTATTGAGCTCGGTAATTCGATCGCGCATGGGTTGAGTGATGCGGGGAATTGAGCTATTGGCTTGGTTGATGACGAATAGATAATTCGCGGTAAATTTATTCGGGAAATTTTCTACATCATCATACGCTTTGGATTTGCGCTGCACCATGTCCTCATCCCAGGCTTTCATCTTGGCAACCAGGTCTTGTGCTTCCTTTTTCAAACCCTGTTGTGCCGGGTTATTTAAAGTTGGCAGGATTTCATTTAGTTGCTTTTGCAATTTCATGATATCATTTACCATTTGGTGCATGGCATTCAACTCCTGTTCAGCAGCCGTCATAAATTGATGATAGGCGGTGTAATCTTCCTGCGTGAGTTCGTAAAGCGGATTTGGCAGAATTTTGAACGTGGTTTTTAATTCCTGTTTGCCCGATTTTAACTGGAGGGTGTACGTGCCAGGTGCCGCTTTGTGCCCTTCAAAACTACCCTCAATGTAGGCAGTGGGAGCGCCCGTCATAGTGGGGTATTGCATATCCCATACAAAGCGGTTTAAGCCTTTTTTCTTGGATATAGTAGGTTCCGGCGAAGGACCACCGGGATAAGATTGAAAATCTTTATTGGCTTTAGAACTCAGGCGTCGCACGAGGTTGCCATTTTGATCGGTAATCGTCATTTCCAGGTCGGTCGAGTCCATGGCTTCCGGTAAATAGTAATAAATAACCACGCCATTGGCAGGATTCACGCCACGCAGGAGATTGGTGCCGTCAAAATCCTCGCTATTGCCATTTAGTTCACTACCATCATTGGAAAGTATCGCATCCTCCGGGGTATAAAGAATGGCTTGATCTTTGGCATTTTTATACTGGCGAAGTAAGCCCAGGTCATCCAAAATCCAGTAAGCTCTACCGGAAGTCGCTACAATTAAATCATCGTGTTTAATCATTAAATCGAGAATAGGGGTAACGGGGAGATTTAAATTGAATCGCTCCCAGTTTTTACCACCATTCCACGAAAGGTAGAGTCCTGTTTCGGTGCCTGCGAAAAGTAAATCCTTGCGTTTGGGGTCTTCCCGAACGACTCTTGTAAAAGCGCCATAAGGAATATTACCGGTAATTTCCGTCCAGGTTTTGCCATAATCGGTTGTTTTCAACAATTTAGGTGTATGGTCATTGAATTTATAGCGCGTTGTAGCAATATAGGCAGTACCGGGGTCATGCGGGGAGACTTCAATTGCATTGACAAGGCATTCTTTCAATGTTTTCGGCGTAACATTTGTCCAGGTTTTACCATTATCTTTGGTCAACTGCACGTAGCCGTCATCCGTACCCACCCAGATAACGCCCTTTTCCTGCGGCGATTCGATCACATAAGCAATCGTGCCATAATTCTCAGCACCTACTGCTTCATTGGTGTAAGGACCGCCACCTTTGCCTTGTTTTTCTTTCTCATTCCGGGTTAGATCGGGCGAAGCCTCTTCCCAGGTTTTGCCCATATCTCTGGTTCTTAAAAGCATTTGCGCACCATGATAAAAAGTATTGGGTTCGTGCTGCGACCAGATAATCGGGGCATTCCAATTAAAGCGGTATTTCATATCACTCGCATCTCGTCCCAAGTATTGGATGGGCGCTGCCATAATATTGGTGCCTGCGACGGCCTTGTTATCTAATACTTCGATGGTGCCCAAGTAGCTACCACCCAGCACATACCGAGGATCATCAGGATTAAATGCTAAAAAGGCACTCTCGCCTCCGGCGGAAGCAGTCCAGCTTTTATTGCTAATACCGTAAGAACCCAGTTCACGATGTGCAATCGAAATCGATGTATTATCCTGTTGACCACCGTAAATACGATAAGGGAATTGATTATCGACATTAATTCTATAAAACTGACCGGTAGGCATGTTGCTTTGCGGAGACCAGGATGCACCATAGTTGAAGCTAATCGCTGCCCCGCCGTCATTGGCGATGCACAAGTTTTTAGAATTGTTAGGATTGATCCAGAGGTCATGATAATCACCATGGGTTCCTCCCAATTGTTCCCAGGTTTTACCACCATCGATGGAACGCAACGCCGGCGCGCTCAATACATATACTGTATTTTCATCAAGTGGATCGGCAAATACTTCAATGTAATACCAGGCACGTTGCACCAGGCGGTGATCGGCGCTGATTCTACTCCAGGATTTACCGGCATTATGGGAAACAAAAAGCCCACCTTTCTCCTGATCTGAATCGCTTTCAATCAGCGCATACACTTTCTGTGGGTTCGATTGGCAAACGGCTATCGCCATTTTCCCTTTTTCTTTTGGCAATCCTTCCGTCATTTCCGTCCAGGTAGCTCCGCCATCCATTGATTTATACAAACCACTACCCGGTCCGCCACTGATTACTTTCCAGGGTAAACGCTGATGCTCCCACATGGCAGCATAGAGAATATTGGGATCGGAGAGATCCATCGATAATTCTGCGCAGCCGGTGCGATCATCTTTGTATAATATTTTCTTCCAGGTTACACCGCCATCGGTCGATTTGTAAACGCCGCGTTCGGCATTATTGCCATGCAATTGTCCTTGCGCTGCCACATATACCACATCAGGATTTTTAGGATGAATAATGATCCTTGAAATATGTTGCGTCTCTTTTAACCCCAGGTGTTTCCAGGTCTTGCCGGCATCGGTGGATTTATACACGCCATCGCCGTAGGAAGTCATCACCCCACGCGGCGCGTGCTCGCCCATGCCGACATATACGATATTGGGATCGCTGGTGGAAACGGCGACCGCACCAACTGAACCCGTCTTGAAATAACCGTCGGAAATATTTTTCCAGGTATGCCCAGCGTCTTCTGTTTTCCAGAGTCCCCCGCCGGTGGTACCCATATAATAAGTAAGCGGATCGCCCACGACTCCCGAAGCGCAGACCGATCTTCCGCCTCTGAATGGTCCGATATTCCGATACTTGACTGGTTTAAACGCCTCTGAAAGGTCTGATTCCTGCGTAGCCACAGGCTGTGCCCCTTGTGCAAAAGAAATAGCTATGCTGCCCAGCAGCAGGGCAATAATGAATATTCGTTGCATGCTGTTTGTTTTGGGCGTTAAAATAAGCATTATTTGGAAAAATGAGCTTTCTGTATGCGCTTGATATTTCCAGGGGCAATTCGCACTGCGGTATTCCAAAGATTTTTTGAAATGATATTAAAATTTTAATATTTTTTGAAACCTATTTTAGGTAAATTCGTACTATGGGTAAAATTATACCATTTCCAATGGATAATGGCATATTGATTACTGCTGAACAATTTAATTTTCAATTGTTGGAGCTTTTCATATTTACGCCTGCTCATTGCAAACTTGGTATTATTCATTTACATAGCTAAAACCCTATGCCGATGCTGAAGCGATATTTTCAAATGAATACCTGGATCGTACTGGGTCTGATCATTCTTATTGAGCTTATTTTTAATTTAATGGTGCAAAAGTATGCGCTCAATGAAGCAACTTTATACAATTCATTAGCCAATGAACTAACCATTGAAGAAATTGATAATGTATCAAAGTTGACCCACTCCTATGCCTGGACGACCTACCTCTGGGCTCCGCTGAGTATCATAACTCAAATATTTTTAATTGCTATTTGTCTCACTATCGGCGCCTTGCTCTTGCGCTATGAGATTCGATTCAAGGCAATTTTTGGGATTGTGACCAAAGCTTTTGCCATTTTTGCTCTTGCTCGGCTTATGCTGATGGGTGCTTATATGTATTTTGGTGTCAATCAGCTTGCTGATTTGGATTATATTTCCAAGCTATCGCTGTACACCCTGTTGAATGATCGCCCCCTACCGGACTGGGCTGTAATGCCACTGCAAACCATCAACTTGTTTCAAATTGCTTTTATCCTGTTATTGGCATTGGGATTAAATCTATTATTAAAGCGAGGCGTAACGCGCTGGATTCCCTTTGTGCTTGGCACGTATGGTACCGGACTGGCAATTTCTTTGGTGTTATTTATGCTTTTAACATTTTTATAAAGTATATTTTGTTTTAATTTATAAATGTCGTATTTTGCATGTAAATACATGTAATAGCGTGCATGTACAATGTTTACACCCCCATCTGTACCCGTATTATCTCGGTTCTAGCGATAAGAAGGTGGATGCCGAAAAACCTGAAAAGAGTAGGCATAATGCTTAAAATCTTTTATTACTATGAAAACACTCTCTTTCGACCAAATGGCTCTGTTAGAAGGTGGTAATCATCGTGGTGGCTACATCAGCCCACTTTGCCGCAATGCGCTTGGCTTGTTAACCTTGGCTTATCTGCTGGGTAGCAGCGTATTGTACTACATTGCTTTGGCTGCTGCTTACCGTTTCTGCGGTGGCGGTATTGATTCTACCAACGGCTAAGCCAACCAATTTTACGTAAAGGAGATCCCAGTTTGCCGAGCGTAAGCTGGGATTTTCCACTTTTTTACTTCATAAGTTACCTCATTATTACATGAAATATAAAAATGCTTACCACATTCAACAGCGCGATATGACCGACTGTGGCGTGGCTTGCCTCCTGGCAATATTGCGCAGCTATGGAGGGAATGCATCTCTGGACCAATTGCGCGAATGGAGCGGCACGAGCATTAACGGTACGACTTTACTGGGATTGTATCAGGCAGCACGAAAAGTAGGCTTGGAAGCGGAAGGCTTGGAAGCAGAAATACAACACCTGCGGGAATTGACTCATCCAGCTATTTTGCATGTAATAAAACCAGATCAGGGATTACATTATATAATATGCTATAATTACGATATAAAATCCGATACTTTTCTCATTAGTGACCCGGCTGAAACTGCCATTCGGCAATGCAGCGCTGCCGAACTCGAAAAAATCTGGGAATCTAAAACCTTATTATTATTAAAACCCGGCGTCGCCATTCAACAAATGCCCGACACCACTGGCTGGTGGAATAAAATAAAATGGTTATATGATTTTGTAAAAATAGATTTTGATCTGCTATTTGTGGCGTTTGTGTTGGGGGCACTGATATCAGCGCTGGGGCTTTCCGTGGCGGTTTTTTCGCAGATACTCGTGGATACCATTTTACCCGGAAAAGATTGGGTCAAACTCATTGCCGGTGCGGGTTTATTGTTATTATTGTTATTACTACGGGTAGGCTTGTCTTATTTGCGCCAGCTCTTTTTATTACGTCAAACCAAGGATTTTAATATTCGCATTGTGGATTATTTTTATCGCGCGCTGCTCTCCTTACCCAAACCTTTTTTTGATACGCGCAAAACCGGCGACCTAGTGGCGCGGATGAACGATACCATGCGCATTCAGCAAACGATTGCCAATGTTTTTACCAATCTGGCGATTGAAATCGTGGTTATTATTGCCAGTACGATTATGCTGTTTTTTTATAATAATCAGATCGGTCTGCTATCATTATTGTGGCTGCCGTTATTTACCTGGATTGTGTATCAATATCACCGTAAACTGATGGAAGGGCAGCGTAACGTCATGGCTTCCTATGCTTTAAATGAGAGTAATTATATTGATACGATTCAGGGCATCGGTGTTATAAAAGTAAATAACCGCGAAAATTATTTTGCAAATCTGACCAAAACCGTGTACGAATTTTTTCAGGAATCGCGCTATCAACTCGGTATAGTCGGCATGCATTTTGGCAATGCGTCGCAGGTGGCAGCAGCATTTTTCACCGTCGGCATTATATTATATAGTTCTATTTTGGTATTTAATGGGCATATCACCATCGGGGTTGTTATGGCGGTCACTCAACTCATTGGCATGATGATGGCGTCGGCTTCTACCATCG
>JBKBWT010000068.1:0-11646 GCA_046314415.1 Saprospiraceae bacterium | reverse complement strand
TGATTAATATCAGCTTGCAGGAAGCACGGGTGGCGCTCGATCGGATGCAGGAATTTACAACTTTACCGGCTGAATATAATATTGAACAGGAAGCACAAAAGCCGGCGCCGACCAGCTTTGAATCATTACAGGTGCAAAAAATTAATTTCCGCTTTACCGGACGTCCGATTTTATTAAAAAATATTACATTCGATGTAAAGAAAGGAGAAATTATTGCAATTCTTGGAGAAAGTGGCGGTGGAAAAAGCACTTTATTACAAATTTTACAACAATTTTATCCGGCGGAGAGCGGGGTAATTCGGATGAATGGGCAGTCGCTGGAACAATATAATATAGTAGAATGGCGTAAATTATTGGGCGTTGTACCTCAGGATATTAAACTGTTTTCTGGCTCGCTTTTAGAAAATATACTTTTGGCAACGCCTACAGAAAAAGACGTAGCGCAATTAGCCACTTTCTTCCAGGAATACGGTTTTGATCGTCATTTTGAAAAATTTCCATACGGGTACGCGACGCTGCTCGGCGAGTCGGGCGTCAATATTTCCGGAGGACAAAAGCAATTAGTGGCGTTGGCAAGGGCATTATATCATCAGCCGCAATTATTATTACTCGACGAGGCAACTGCCGCTATGGATCGTTATACGGAGAAAGAAATATTACAGCTTTTATTACGCCTGAAGGAAAAAATGGGCATCATATTAGTAACCCATCGTACGCGTACTGCCGCTATTGCCGATCGGATTTATATCATAGAAAATGGTGAAATATTACAAAGCGGGCACCCCGATGCCTTGGCACAAAGTAAAAATCTGTACAGCGAGTCACTGATGTAATGTTGTATGTTGTTTATTTACAATTGATTATTGATAATTTGAAATTTCAAATAATCAATAATCAATAAAACTACCACCAAATCTGCTTCCCATTTTCATACGTGAAGGGGCGTTCCATGACATCTTTACAATCTTTACAATGCAGCCAAAGCAAGGTCTCCGTCGGCACTTTATCAAATTCGATGTAATGTTGATCGGTTTTTATGATATTCAATGGCTTCCAGTAATCATTCCAATAAAAAAGCTGATATGTTTTACCCGGCTGAATGGCGTGTTCACCCGTGGCTGGAAGATAGCGAAACCCATTAATTTGCTGGGTTTTACCTAAATCCAGTCCCACCCAATGCCCGCCCTGCGGCGATTCATCAACAATGCTATACCCCGGCACCCCATCAAAAGCCCACTCGGGATGCTGTACAGAACCGATGGCTTTACCGGACAATGCCGTAGCTGTTGCCCCTAAAATTTGTAACTCGCCGACTTTACAAAATTGTTTTTCAGGAAAAATTAATCGGATATAACGATATGATTTTTGCTTGTTAATTATAATTTCCTTCCAAAGACTTTCATATTCCAGGCGGTCGCGCAGGTGCGGTCCACCTAAATGTCCGGTATGCCACTTTTCTAAAGGTTTAATAATCGTATATAATGTTTCGGCATCCGAAAAATCCGGTTGATTGGCACCTTCGAGCCGCGCATCTCTAAAATATTCATTATATTTCCATTTGTTATCCGCCCTTTTAACCGGAAAAACCCGCGTCAACCGTACTTTCTCCCGCTTGGATTCATTTGTCGGAAGCATTTTTAACTGACCATTATGCGTAATAATAAAAGGTGTACCGGCTGGTTTATAATTCCCTTTATCATAAAACATTACATTATATAATAAATTACCTCCCATATTATCAAAAGTCGCAAAACCTTGCGCGTCTATTTCACTTCCGGCAATGGCTTCCCAGGCGCCCTGCTTGGCAATGCAGAGATAAACAAATTTTTCTTTCCGATTTTTTACCGGTATTTTAACGGTGTAAGTGGGGGCATAAAATGGCGTAACATCCTGTAAACGAGGATTTTGTAAATAGTTCGGGATTTCGGTAACGCCGGCACGACGGGCGCGAACGGCTACGCTGTTTTCCTGTGGAGTTAAAGTTCGGCGGAATACCTTGGCAATCTTAGTCTCACCTTCGGCTAAAGTGTGGTACTCATGTGGATTGGCTTCGGCTCCTAAAAAAGGAATTTGCTCGTTCTTGTTGATTACCAAGGCATTCCAGACATGACCAGCACTGTAATTCCCCCATTGCGGGGTGAAATCAATCGCCACCGGGATGCCGATTGCCCGACCGCAGTATGCCGCCAGCCCCGCCATATCCGAGCAATTGCCGCGCTGCCCCTGTATCAACTGGCTAATGCTGGGGCGTCCTGGATAATCGTCCAACTGTTCGGTAAAACGAAACCAGGATTTTAAATCATCATTCATTTCACAGGTAATATTTTCCAACGTTGGCTCAATAACCGCACTTTTTACTAAATGATTGTAACGGTTTTTTAATATTGGACGCCAGTTTTCCGGTTTTTCACCAAAATTATGATATGGTAAGATATAATTACAAAAAATATCAAAATCAATGGAATCACGCCAGGGCGCTTCCTGCCACGCGGCGAACGCTTGATCAATATTTTGTATCAAATAATCAGCAGCTAAATGATTTAAATGAGTTATTAATGTAACTTCCGTTTGCACTGCTGTGCGCAGCGTCGTATCCTTAAGGGCTTGTATTTCCTCGTCCGAGCGAATCGTCATCCGCTCAAAAATCGCATCATATTGCTCCAGCCATTTACCTTGATAATGAAAATCGCGCTCCATATTACTAAATAATATGATAGCCGCTTGTAATTTTAAGCTATCTTCCGGGCGCTGCCGATAATGTTGTAATACGCGCTCCAGTTCCGGTCGGTTTTTACCGGCGAGCTGAAGATTTTTTTCCAAAGCATCGGCTGATTCTGGCTGCACGGCTTGACACTGCTGCAAAATGCTGATTACCAGAAGTATTCCAATAAAAATAATATACCGGAAAAACGTATTGTGTCGCATAATTTATAACTTAACCGAAGATTTTACGTATCAATGGGCATACCTGAGTAACTACCTTCATTTCAAAGAAATATACGAGAACTTTATGATAAAGTTGGGCGAATTCGAATATAATTGGCAGGATTTTTTGCGGCTATCCGGGCTTTTTCTACTGACCTTGATCGGTTTTTGGAATATATCCCTGCTCTTATTACCCTTATTAATTATTGCCGTTGTTTTTATAATTATTTTAATGATTTACCCGGCATTGCGGCATCATTGGTTACCCGGTTTTTCGTGGATAGACCTGGGTATAACGATGATTCTATTCTTAGAAGTGATTGATTATCAATTATCTATTTACCCACCAAATGGTTTGCCCCGTTTAGAAAAAATTACAGCTTTTGTTTTATATTATTATACCCTACGCATTTTATTACAAAAAGTAAATTACAGGGAAATATTTTTTACTGGAATGGGCGCTTATGCTTTTTTATTATCCTTAGGCGCGTTTTTTTTATGCTTGATTTTACAAACCTCTACAAGAATTGAAGGCTGGAACGATGTATCACAGTTCAAAAGATTATATTCTTTATATGGCTTACTAAATAATGAATGGGCAACGATTGCCCTGTGCTTGTTGCCGTTTCCTTTATTGGCGGCAGTTTACTGGCAAAAGTTAAAAATAGGGCTGATAATCAGTGCTTTAGCCTTTGCAGTGGTGAATGTCGGCGTGCTCGTCAGCTTTTCGCGGGGCGCTTATTTATCCTTGGGCTTGTTTTGGTTAATAACCATTAGTGGAATTTTATATTTTAAGCTGCTATCCATTCAATCTTTAGTGAAAACTATCATAATACTGGCGGGTTTATTCATATTATTCATCATTCCTATCAAAACGCCAGTTTTTACTACCCTGGCAATGAATAAAACTGTATCGCAACAGCGCAGCGCCCAGGGGCGGATGGACATTATTAAAAATAGTTTATGCCAGGCGGAAGGACATTTAATATTTGGAGTTGGCAGCAATAATTACCCGATTATCAACAGTTTATGCAAGACGCCGCGCGAGGATCAGGGCTACAGTGGTTTTACCAATAATACATATTTGCAAATTTTATTGGAAAAAGGGCTAGTTGGATTAATAAGCTACGCATTTTTATTTAGTATGATAATAATATTCGGCATTAGTATGCTGTTTCGTAATCATAATCCGGCGGAGCGCTTGTTTTTATTATGCTTATTAAGTGGATTAATGACCTTGGCTTTTCGCGAACTGTTTTTTTCCACCTTATTTTATAGTTCCGGGGTTTTATTATTAACCGCCATCATAATGGGCGGCATCCTGTCTTTTCAGCCTGCAAAACCTGGGAATTATCGCGGATGGATGTTATTTGGTGCCGGGCTAATCATTATTACATGCTTGATTTTATATCAAAAAAATCAAACGCGACATGTGACGAACATGGTTGCTAAAAGTCTGAAATTCTGGCAGTTACAACAAAAAGATAATGCAAAACAAGAACTACAGCAAGTTTTAGAGCTAGCACCCGATGTAGCGCCTTATCATGCTTTGCAGGGATTATTATACGGACAGCGTAAAGAAAATATAAAGGATGTAATATCAGGAAAATGGGCTGATCAAAAAGCAGTCGGACAGGCAATTAAATATTATCAGAATGCTTTAAGTATAGACCCTTATGATGCCGGGTATCATTTCAATTTAAGCTGGCTGTATTATTGGAAAGCAGAAAGCGATAGTACACAGATTTTCAGGCACTTAGATCGGGTCTTGGAGTTAGAACCCAACGCCATTGAATATCGGATCGGAGCAGGTTTACTTCAGGAAATAGGCTTTCAGGATACCAGCGCGGCTTTTTTACATTACGAACGCGCTTTGCGGATCAGTCCGGAATTACTGGATGCGCCGTTTTTTGCCGATTTACAGCAAAGACAGCCTGAACGTGCTGCATTATTAATAAAAACGGTTATACAACAACTAAAAGAAGCAGTAAATAATAATTACAACACGATATTTGCGGCGCGTTTGAGTAAATTATTATTAACCAACGGGGACACCCTGGCGGCACAAGAAATGTTAGAACGTGTGGTACAGGAATTACCGGATTTGAACCGCCCTTATTATTACCTGGCAAATATTACATTGCAAAGTCGGGATACTGCATTGGCAATCAGCTTGTTAAATAAATCAATTTTATTAGAAAGAACGGATTATTTACCATTTTTGGCGCTAGGGGAACTGCATTTTGCCCGCCGGTTTGCACAAAAAGCGGCACCTCGTAGTGCGATTCAATATTATAAACAAGCAGTAAAAAATTGGCTGAATGAAAAAACATTACACAGCGAGCGAACTGCTATCCGTTATTTACAAGCACCAAAGGTTAACAATGATCTGGTTATTAATAAATTAATGCATTATTGTAAAAGCAAATTTGATATTAATGAAATATTAACCAGAATTGCTATATTATATCAGGAGTTGGGACAAGCCGAGCAAGCACAGTATTACAGGTCACTCGCTGCAAAAGCGCCGGATGAAATTTTATTACAAGAAGTAAATTAATTCGATACAATATTATATTGTTGTAAGCCAAGAAAGTTTAAAATAAATTTTTAAATTCAGCTAAAAAATAATTTATTATTTTCTACGTTCGGATAGCGACAAGATTATTTATTAATGGTATATTTACGTGCCCGCTGGGCTGATGGTTTAGCCTTCTCATAGTCAAAAAAACGCTTCCTTCAGATAAGACGTCCCTCTAGTTCAACGCTTTCGATTAAAAGATTCATTGCATTAGTTAACGCGTAAAGTATTGATCGTTAGCTGTTTATTGTTTACCCTAAAACCTAAATTGTATGCGAGAACATCCGCTGCTTGCCGCTTTCGCCAAATTGGTTGCCGATTTCCTGGGCATCCCTGAGAATGATCCTATGCTGCTCAAAATGGTGTTAGAACGATGTGCACAAGCCCTATTGCAAGGGCAGGAGCCTGCGTCGCTGCGCGATACCTTTGAGTTTGAGCGGATTCAATATTTTACCACGCAGTATCTGGATTTGGAAGATCGCGCCAAATTAAATGATTTACTGGCGCAGCCGCTTCCCGCTGGTCAACCAAAGTTTCGCATTTTTTTGCGGGAAATGCCCAACCGTGCGACCTGGCTGCGCAGCAGCATTCCCAATTGGGCTTTTGCAGCAGAATTGGCAGAAACATTGGGCTCATTGGTCAATCGCGACGGGCGGCGCTTTTGGGTAGATTTGTACCCCGTAGCGCCCGATACGAGTCGGGCAGTAACGATGCAAGGTGCCAATCGTCCGGTATTTTATCTGGCGCCAGATAGGAATATAACGAGCAAAGTGGTCGGGGTACCGATGGGTTTTCCGATGGTGGGCGTTGAAATGGGGGAGGGAACACTCTGGATGCAGGCAAAATTTTTGGTGCCGACCGCTGCGGATGATTTGTATTGCGGACTGCGCGTGACGCAAGTAAACTTAACTTTTCTAAGTAATAATATAAATAATTTCAATATTATACAACATCCTAGAAATCGAGCCATTAGGTCGGTTCTGGAGGTTAAATTAGCACCTCAATCTTTACATAATATTATAGATAGTCGTTATGGAACGGATGCACGCGCTGCCGACGTGCAATTGCCGGAAAGTATTAAAATCAGTTTTAATCCAGGCAGTGCAACTTTAGACGAGGTGATAGGAAATCCGGGCTGGAAAATTTATGGTGAAGCTAAAAAATTTGAATGGAATCGTCAGGCACCAACGTACAATGCCACCTTTAATGCCGTAGCCATTCCGATGAAGGTTGATCCCTCTACATTTGCAGTGAATGAAGTGCAATCGCTGGTGTTCGGTTTGAACGGTAATGCCGACCTAAAATCGGCGGCATGGCTGTTACCTGCTGCCAAACTCGCGGTGCCGCTGCGCGCCGAAGGGGGCGGAATGTTAATGGGGGAGGCGCTGCAAGGATTGAAAACAACCGCTGCCAACGTACAAGATGCGGATAGACGATCGAATGCGCAAATGGCTCTGAATGAATGCATTATAACGGCTGCGCCGGGTTTGTTACAGATTTTAGCTTTGCGTACTACGACGCCGCTGGCTGTACAAACTTTTCAATTGTGGCAAAATAAAGATGAGCGCTGGCATCATTTGCAATTACAATATGCCGAAAAATGTGCATTGGTGTACCAGAGTAGTGCACTGGGGCTGGAAACAGTGGTCACCATTGGCAATTGCAGCGGCAATTTAGATCGTCCGGTTGCAGTGGACGGGCTGCCGTTTGCATTAGAAACTAAAAATTCCTTATGTGTTCGTGCTTATAATGCTGATAACGAGTATCTTGTGTTGTTTGATGAAAATATTTTACGCGATAATTTACCGCCTACCCCGGCTGGAGCGGCAGCATTATTTCAAAGTAAAGCCCTGGCGTTGAATAATGCTTTGCTGACGGTTTCACCGATTAATGCTTTCTTATTGTCGGGTCAACTCCTGCCCGGGACGACTACTTTTGTTACTGCCAGCCTCAGCTATGCCTTTGGTTTATTGGGTTATCTGCCGACTTTGCCCGATCCTTATGCTGCTAACACCGGCGTTTTTCGCTGGATGGTAGAGCAACGTCAAGGCAATAATGGCGCTTATGCACTGGATCAAATTCAACGTTTGCTGGTCGGCGCCATGCAATGGAAAGAGGCAGTTGCACCGGCAGTGCGCTTTATTTTTGGGGATATAGAAAGAGCCGCCGCGAATGTACCATTAAAATTAAATCCGTTACAAAATATAGAACTTGCGACCAGAATTACATCTGAAAATTATGATAATCGCGCTAAAAAAACAGCGGCACGTGTAAAAAGACGCACCGGATATGATATCAGAACTTGGGAACATGAGTATAATATTCATATTCGACTAAATGATAGTTATCATAATCGGCATTTTTTTAGTTTGCTCGATGTAAGCACCGCAGCGGATTGGATGGGGGTGAATCTGGGTTTCATGGACGAGCGCTTGATCTTTGAAAAATCATTTGAAATTTTACCCGACCAAAGTCCGCTTTCTGCGGAAGGCATGGATGTGGTAGCGACCGGACGTTTTGTACGGCTGTTTACGGTGCCGCAGATCAGTTGGGAACCGGTTATTAATATTACCCAACCTTTTAATGTAAATAATGATCCACCCGGCGGATTTTTATTATTTAAAGATGATGGACCGCCAACGCTGATCGGCAATACCGGCGGGGATGCTGTGCCGATTGCACCTTTGCCGCTGGCTTATTATATACAAGAAAATTATAATAAAAATAATAATTTTAAAGCCTGGAGTTTTTTCTCATTGCCTTTTGGAATGTTGGGGCTGGCGCGTTACAATCAAAGTGTGAGCGGCATGGGGCAAGCCACGGGCGCTGCAATTGAACTGGTCAAACAGGAATTTGAAAATAATATTCATACCAGCCTGCAAATCAGCACGAAAGGCTATTTACACCTGCAAGGCAACCGCAATTTTGAAGGCGCCACCGAGCAATTATTCAATTTACATGGCTCTGCCGGCAATCCGCTCGACCGCAGCATTTTATCCAAAAGCGTAACTGATATTTTCAACGGCGAATTTGGCGTCAGCGGCAATGGCGGCAAGCTCAGGGTACGAGGGGTACCGGTCGAGCGCTATGATTTTAGTGGCTACGGTGCCAATATTTTCAGCCATTGGTTGAATCCCCAAGGGAAAATCGGACAAACCTCGCAGGCAAAATTCGACGTATGGCGAGGGCGCACTGCGCATGAAGTGGTGCAGGTGCGCAGTATCATTTATCCCTGGGCGATTCGGGTGGTGCGTACAATTACCATGTTTCGCGAAAGTACAGGCTTGGTCTATCGCGTGGACAGTGGCTGGCGGGCGGAAAGCGACGGCGTGTATGATTTTAGAACAGAGTTAATTACCGGCAAAGATGCGCAGGGCAAGGATATTGTGGTGTTGGAAACCCCCGGTTATGCCTTTCATTCCGGGGTGGTGAAGGGTGTTTTTGAGGTACGTAATATAATAGAAACTTCTGATATTAGTGTATTTTCAAAAAGCTGGAATAAAACGACCGGTTATTACATAGATCCGAATGACGGCATTCCGAAGCCCGTTGCGCCGAGTAAAACTTTGCCGGTGAACTTGATTCCGGTTTATTTTGATGCCGACGTGCAAATAGACGACGTCACTCAGGGCGCAGTGAATGGTCGGGTTCCCTCCAAACGGATGCTGGGTTTCCTGCAAATTGCCCCCCAGGGCATTCCGATTTCGGCAGAAGATTTTGCCAAATTATTACAAGAGCATAAAGGTTTAGGCGGTCCGGTGGATTGCGTCGTCAACATCGCCCAGAGCAACCAAAACATGCGCATCAATCGGGTGGAAGTACAACCGAGTGTGGAGGCGGGTAAAATCGTATTTGTAACGGCTGCAAAAGGAACGCCAATCTTGCCCAAAGACGGTAGCTGGAGCGTTGTAAAACATTCAAAATCAAGCAAAGAGGTGACGCCCATTAACACCAGTGGTGTGCCTTTGATTCGCCGCGGTTTACATGGTGTGCCCACCAATCAACCTTTGGAATTGGCAGACCCCACCGATTTATTCAATCTCAATCTGGAAGATCGCGCGACCCAATTTGCATTTTTACAGAATACGGATACGCAAAAAGTTTTATTTAGAAATCCATTTTTTGAACAGGGACAAAAAATATTAAAAAGCTCCAAACCGGATTTAGCGGATGCTTACCGCCTGCTGAATAGTAAAGGCATTTTTCCGAAAGTGGATAATTTACCACGTTTGGATTTGAATGGCTTTGATTTAAATATTAAAGAAGAAGGCTATAAGTTGTTGAATAAAATTCAGCCAGATAAAATACTGGAACAGGTGTTGCCCGAAGGTCCGATTTATTTTATTAATGAAAAAGATGTAAAGATTTATGTAGAATATGCTAAAAAAGATATCAAAGGTAATAAAATGGGCGATGGTAAAGTCAATTTTGACCTCGACAGTACCGCCCGCCAATGGCTGAATAAGCTCAATGATATTACAGTAGTGGTGGATTTATTAGACATGAAGCGCCTGTTTCTCATTCGCGGCAAATTTGATACCGAAAAAGGGAAAACGCCTTCCTTTACCGAACCCGAATTAGAATTTGGGGAGTTTTTACAACCAATTTATGATATTTTACAAATTTTATTATTACTCAATGGCGGAAATTATGCCGATGCATTAAAAAAAGGCTTAAAAATTGCCATGAGCAATAGCCCGAATACCTGGGAGTATAAATTTCAGGCAGATAAGGAAATTCCTGCTTTGCGCTTCCCACCGCCCGCTGCCGATAGTCCGGTTGCGCCGCTGCGGCTCGAATGTTACCTCAAACTCGGCTGCTACTTCAATGTCGGGCTGCCGCTTGCGCCCGGTGGCGCTTTACCGACGCCGAGCGGTGGCGGTTATGTCGAATTTGGTGCCAAACTAAGCGTGATGTGCGTGTCGGTTGCAGCGGCGACGGTGTATGCGGTGGGCACGTGTACCCTGCGCATCGGCGCAGATACCGTGAGTGGTCCCAATCTTTTTATGAAAATGGGCTTTGGCGTGGAACTGATGGTGGGGCTGCCGGTCATCGGCAATGTCAGTGTGTATTATGGTGCCGGTGTAGAAATTTACGTTGACCAGCGCATCATTATTGCCGGGGCTTTCATCGTATTTCGCGGACGCGCCGAATTAATCGGGGGCTTGGTCACCATTCAAATTCAAATTGAAGCGGCGGGTAAAATATTGCGTTCAGGTGGTCAAACCGATTGTATTGCGCAGGTTACCTTTAGTTTAGATATTAGTATTTTCTTGATTATTAATATCAGTTTCTCGGAGACTTTTGAAGAAAGACGGCAGATCGCGTAAGGAGATTTGAAATTTGAAATTTAAAATTTGAAAGTAAATATTAAATCAACCTTGCAATCATGAAAGCAAAAATAAATATACTGGTTTTCCCACAAAAAATAGCAGGCAATCAATTGTCATTGAATGTATTAATTATTCCGAGAAATTTTAATCCATTGTTGCCACTTGCCGATCTGGCACCTTTTCCCGCCTGGGCGGATTCGACCTTACATTTGCAGGTTAATATTTTGGCGGCTTTGGATGAATATCCTCGCCTGGATTTGCCTTTGGATTTTACCGAAGCTTTACCGGCGATTACCATCGGCGCGGACGCAAGAACCATTTTTGAAACATTGGCGCAGCAATTTGAAATTACCAGCACCAAAACCGCCGAAAAGCCTGAAAAACAGCATTTTGCACGAAAATATTTGCCGGAATCTTATCGAAAAGCATTTAATTTTACCAAACCGCGCACCGACAAAGCCGACATCGGCGATGGTTATGCCTGTGCGATTAGTAAGGAAGACAAGCCCGATCCGACCTTTCAACCCAGCGACAATTCGGTGAGTTGGGGCAAGGTTTTTGCGTTTTGCCTGCGGCAACCGGCGCTCGCGCGCAAATGCGGTTTTGTGCATGAAATAACGGTGGATTTGACCGATGGATTTTTACAAAATGGTGGCTGGATTTATGTTGATTTTACTGCCGATTCTGATTATTTTTTTGCTGATAAAACGATTGTAAAACGTTATGCGGCGCGGCTTCCAAAGATTCCGACCAATACCAATCGAAGCTTGTTTGCTTCGGTGCTGTTTCCGGTGCGGCACAATGCGG
>JBKBWT010000067.1:0-20038 GCA_046314415.1 Saprospiraceae bacterium | reverse complement strand
CGTAGCTCTTTAAAATCAGGGTTTTCTTCAAATTATAGGCACCTTGCTCCAGACTTACTCCATTCAAGTGCTCATAACTCCTTTTGAACAAATCCACTAACTGTTCAAATTTTACCTGTGATAATCCAATGGTCGCTCGCCATTGTCGATCCTCTTTTATAGCTTTATAATTTAGGCTCATGCTCCTTTTTTAACCCCAAATTTAATCAACTTTGATTTTCAACTATTTACATGGACGCAACTCTAATGTTTTTCACGGTACCATTATCGGAAATATCATAACCGGTAAATGGATTGACCTGCCCGGCAGCGCTAAGCTCGCCGATGGTACGCTGGCAATTCGCATCGAATCGGATAATCGGCTGGTCAAACTTTCCGAGAGCGGCACACAAAGTTATAATGTAAAAGTGTGGACCCGAAATATCCAAGCTGAAGCAAGCGCCGTTGCCGGAGGTGCCGCCGTTACTGCCTCACGCAAAGATTTGCTGGAAGAAATCACAGTATCAGCTGTTAGTCCGCAACCCGTTGCCAGTAAAATGATTTTAGAAAGTGGTAAAAATTATATCATAGAAGTACGCGGAACATTTAGTTGTACCACCGGCATGCCGGCGTGTATTGATGCGGCTTGGTGCTATGCGCCACGTTGTGCGCGTAATGATCCCTGGGGCGAACTGATGATTGATGGCATGAGTTTTCATACGGTTGCCGGAGCAACGGTGCCTTACCGCGACGATCATGTGTATCGCATTCCTTATCCGGGCAGAGGCAAACAGGCTATTTTTGGCATTTATGATGCAGTAGTGCTCAATTCTTATGCCGATAATAATGGCGCCTTGACCGTGCGGATTTTTCAGGCGAAATGAAATACTGGCAAAAATTTTCTAGCTTTGGGCTGCACTTAACAACCCAATTTTATGATAAGAATTATTACATTCCTTATTACAATTATGCTATTTAGCGGCTGGCAAATGCATAACCAAGCGACGAAAATTGTCTTTTTTGGCGATTCTATTACCCAGGCAGGTGTCAATCCGGGTGGTTACATTGATGTAATGAAAGGCATGCTCGAAAAAGCGGGTATTAAAGATAAATATCAATTAATCGGCGCGGGCATCGGTGGAAACAAGGTGTATGATTTGTATTTGCGGCTTGAAGAGGACGTGCTGGTACACAAACCCGATGTGGTGCTGATTTGGGTGGGCGTGAATGATGTATGGCATAAACGAAGCTTCGGCACGGGCACGGATGCTGATAAATTTGAAAAATTTTATATTGCACTCATCAAAAAAATTCAGGCGACGGGTGCAAAGGTCGTGGTGGCAACGCCCGCCGTTATTGGCGAACGCACCGATTTTTCCAATGAACTGGATGGTGATTTGAATTTATACAGTCGCATCATTCGCACCATAGCAGCGCGTTTTGATTGCCCGGTTGCGGATTTACGTAAGGAATTTTTGCAATATAATATAAATAATAATCCGCAAAATAAAGAATCGGGTATTTTAACGACGGATCGCGTGCATTTAAATGAAAAAGGGAATCAGTTGGTAGCGGAAATATTATATAAAATACTAATCAAATAATATACATAAAGCGTTGAATACCAGAATTTGCACCATTTGTCAGACGGAATTAGTTGGTGCCTATTGTCATAATTGCGGACAACATGATACCGGTAAACGGGTTAATTTCACTGAATTAATCAGCGATTTTGTATCTGCTATTTTTTCGTTGGAAAGATCGGTGCTGGGTACCCTACGTTATATCGTCCTTGATCCACTGAAAGTTATTCAAAATTATTGGGCAGGTTATCGCAATTATTATCATAGCCCCGGCAAGCTGGCTTTTTACGCATTATTTTTTATTGGACTACATTTTGCCTTCATTGGCAAGGACTTCCTGGGTGTTCACTTCCGCACGAATACGAATCTTTCGGCACAAGTCGCCCTGCTTATTCTTTTCTTGCCGCTGCTCACCACGATTTCCTGGTTGACGTATTTCCGGCGCGGCTATCATTTTCTGGAGCATTTTATTGCCATTACGTATTTATTTTCTACCTGGGCAATTCTATTCGTTATTATAGATGATCTTACCAGCCTCTTATTACCTGGATTATTAAAGTTTGATTTTATTATAATATTTTTGCCGACTTTATTTATCTGGGTGGCGCGTGTATTTAGTAAAAATCAATACTGGACAAGCATTCTGGTGAATACCTTGCTGGAAATTTTATTTTTTATCCTTGTAGTTATAGTCTTAGTAGGTTTATTATATTTAATCAATCCTTCATCTGTAAAAATGGATGTATCAAGTTGATTGTAAGTTTACTACGTATATATAAAATACCGTAATCCACTCATTTAGCTAATGTTATAATATAATAGTATATTAAGAGATGTCAGACTTTAAAGTCTGACATCTCTTCGAGTTACACCAGCGCCGCCTGTAGCACATCTTCCATTCTACTCACGTAATGAAATTTTAAGCCTTTGATATAATCTTCTTTAATTTCGGCGACGTGCTTTTGATTTTCTTTACATAATACGATTTCTTTCATGCCTGCGCGCTTGGCAGCGAGGATTTTTTCCTTGATGCCGCCCACCGGCAGCACTTTGCCACGCAGCGTGATTTCACCCGTCATTGCCAGGTAAGGCTTCACCGGGCGCTTGGTAAATGCCGAAGTCAATGCCGTCAACATCGTAATGCCTGCCGAAGGACCGTCTTTTGGAATGGCACCTTCCGGTACGTGCAGGTGAATGTTATAATTTTCAAAACAGTCTTGTCCAATGTTTAATTCATCGCTTTTGGCACGAATAAGGCTGAGCGCCGTTGTAGCCGATTCTTTCATTACTTCACCCAGATTTCCGGTCAAGGTCAAGCCGCCTTTACCTTTGCTGAGACTGCATTCTACAAACAGGATTTCGCCGCCCACTTCCGTCCAAGCCAAGCCAACTGCGACGCCCGGCGTCGGTTCTTCTTCGTACAGATCGCGCGAAAAACGCGCCGGACCCAACATAGCCCCTATCTCTTCGGGTTTCAAGCTCACATTATACGGCTCTTCCATTGCCACTTTTTTGGCGGTGGCACGCATAATACCGGCGATTTGCCGATCGAGTGAACGCACGCCCGATTCACGCGTATAATCCTGAATGACGCGCTTTAATGTTTCGTTAGATATTTTAATATGTTTTGGTTCCAAGCCATGTTCCTTGCGCTGCTTGGGAACGAGGTGGCGCTTGGCAATTTCAACTTTTTCCTCCAGGGAATAACCGCTGATGTCAATGATTTCCATACGATCGAGCAACGCGGGCTGAATCGAACTTAAGGAATTGGCAGTCGCAATGAATAACACTTTCGACAAGTCATATTCTACCTCCAGATAATTGTCATAAAAAGTGCCATTCTGCTCAGGATCAAGCACTTCCAACAATGCGGAAGAGGGATCGCCCCGAAAATCTTTCCCTACTTTATCAATTTCATCCAGAATAAAAACCGGATTGCTTGAGCCTGCTTTTTTCAACGATTGAATGATGCGCCCGGGCATTGCGCCAATGTACGTTTTGCGGTGCCCGCGAATTTCGGATTCATCGTGTAAGCCGCCGAGTGACATTCTGACAAATTTGCGTTTCAATGCCCGTGCAATCGACTTTCCCAGCGAGGTTTTCCCCACGCCCGGAGGGCCTACCAAACATAAAATCGGCGCTTTCATGTCGCCTTTCAGTTTCAATACAGCCAGATGCTCCAGAATACGGTCTTTCACTTTTTCAAGTCCAAAATGGTCGGCATCCAGCACTTCCTGTACCCGCTTCAGATTAAAATTATCTTTAGTATAATGTTCCCAGGGCAAATCCAGCAACAATTCAACATAAGTGGTCTGCATGCCATACTCTGCTGCCTGCGGATTCATGCGGCGCAACTTCATCAGCTCTTTTTCAAAAACCTCTTGCACTTGCTTCGACCACTTTTTCTGCTTGGCTCGCACCGACATTTCCTCAATCTCTTGCTCCTGCGGGCTTTGCCCTAACTCCTCCTGAATGGTTTTCAACTGCTGATTCAAAAAATAGTCCCGCTGCTGCTTTTCCAGATCACCGCGTACTTTATTTTCAATCTGATCTTTTAGTTCCAACAATTGCAATTCGCTGTGCATTTGTCGCAAAATAAAATCCGCTTTTTCACCTAAATCATTGAATTCCAGTATTTGTTGCTTGATGGGAATTTTTGATCCGAGATTGGACGCGATAAAATTCAACAAGAAATTATGATTGGTAATATTTTTTAACATCACCATGGCTTCCTGCGGAATATTGGGCGAAAGCTCAATAATATCTCTCGCAAGATCAAGAATAGACGAGATAATCGCCTCAAATTCAAGCTTATTGCTGGCTTTTTTATAATCCAGAATTTCTACCCGACCCTGCATGTAAGGATTTTCGCGCAGCATTTCGATGAGCGTGAAACGACGACGCCCCTGAATAATGGCAGTAATCGTGCCATCGGGCATTTTTAGTAGCTTGAGAATACGAGCGATGGTGCCAATGCGATACAGATCATCTGCATTTGGCTCCTCCACGCTGCTATCGCGTTGTGATAAGACGGCAATAACGCGCCCGTGATCATACGCCCGATTAATGGCTTTGATGGATTTATCGCGCCCGACCGTGATCGGAATGACAATACCGGGGAAAAGCACCGTATTTTTGAGGGCCAGGACTGGCAGCGTTTCTGGAAAAACTTCATCGCTTTTTGTCTCATCTTCCTCATCAATAGAAATCAAAGGCAAAAAGTCGCTGTCGTCTTCAAATCGCTGGTGAAATATTTCTTCGAACATAATCAATTTTTCGGCTATCAACCTGTTAAAGATATTTAACCCTTGCCACAATGCCAAGTTGACAGAGATTTTTATTTTAACAAAACAACCCTACAGATGACAATATCCATGCCAGCAGGAATATGCCGCCAAAAAACCATATTTCTGCGGTTCAAACCAAATTTTTCGGACAAAAAGGCAGAAAAATAGCCCACCCGGCAATCGGATGAGCTGGTACAATCCTCTAAGTATGAAAATTTATGGATTAATACGCAGCAAAAAGGGGAAGGTTACCGGTTTTTGCGATTTTTTTAGCAGAATTGTACCCAGGTAGCAAGGGATTTTTCGTAAAATAGCAGAACTATTTTTTACTTATTTTATATTCCGATATAATAAACATGCTACACGAACGCATTTTACATAATATCAGTCGTTTTATTGAGCTAAATGAAGCAGAAAAACATTACTTTTTTTCTATTTTAAAACCCCGAACCTATCGCCGCCGCCAGTATTTACTGCAAGCCGGTGATGTATGTAAATACGAAACGTATATTATACAAGGCTGTGTGCGGGTTTATTATGTAGATGATAATGGTTTTGAACACAATATTATGTTCGGTATTGAAGATTGGTGGATTTCCGATTTTCACAGCCTCCTTACGCAAACGCCGGCACAACTGAATATTGAAGCACTCGAAGCGACCGAAGTATATCATATTGATAAAAATAGCATGGATGCGCTTTTTATGGAAGTCCCTAAATTTGAACGTTATTTCCGCATCATGTTACAAAATGCTTTTATATCTCATCAGCAACGCATCCTGCAAACCATCAGCCTGCCCGCCGAAGAACGTTATCGGCTTTTTGTTGAAAAATATCCACAGTTTGAACAGCGCATTCCGCAGAAGCAAATCGCTCAGTATCTGGGTATTACGCCAGAATTTTTAAGTAAAATTCGTGCCAAAGCAGCTGGTAAGAAGTAGGCAGTAAAAGTGCGTGTAAAAGTCTGGCATCTGGCATCTTCCGATCTGGCATCTCTTAAACTAGTTTAAGTCTATTTCTTAATTTACTTTATTGGTAAAACCCTTGTCCTACCTGCATTTTTGTGTTGAAAATCAACTTATTTCAGCATTAAAATTAAAATACAACTGTTATTATGAAAGACTTCATTTTTCAGGCCGGCAACGACTGGACCGGATTCATCCTGCGTCTTACCCTGGGTTTCATTCTTTTTCCGCATGGTGCCCAAAAACTACTCGGCTGGTGGGGCGGCTACGGATTTAAGGGTACGATGGGCTACTTCACTGAAACAGTGGGCTTACCCTGGATCATAGGGTTGGCAATCATTTTACTCGAAGTTTTTGGCGCGCTCCTGCTTATCGCAGGATTTGGCACGCGGATTTGGGCGCTGGGCACGATTGGCTTAATGATTGGGATTATTATTACATCACATATTAGTAATGGCTTTTTTATGAATTGGAACGGCACCATGCAGGGCGAAGGATATGAATTCCATTTATTATATATTGGTGCAGCGCTGGCACTATTAATAAATGGCGCAGGGAAGTTTTCACTTGATCAACTTATTTGAGGTACGAGGTTAGAAGTACGAAGTACGACTCTGAACGTACTTCGCACCTCGTACTTTGTACTTCTATAACTTAAACATTTTCAGCCACTTCAGCTATTTTTGGTTCTTCTACAGCGATAGAAGCCTCTTCCACTTCATCAATTTCAATTCTCAAATTATCAATAATAAACTCCTGTCGATCGGGCGAATTCTTCCCCATGTAATACGCCAGAATCTGATCCAGATTCGCGTCTTCATTGAGCACCACCGGATCAAGGCGAATATTTTCACCAATAAAATCCCCAAATTCATCGGGTGAGATTTCACCCAATCCCTTGAAGCGCGTGATTTCTGCTTTGCCTTTCAGCTTTCTAATCGCTGCCTGCTTTTCTTTTTCGCTATAGCAATAAAAAGTTTTTTGCTTGTCGCGCACGCGGAACAGCGGCGTATCCAGAATGTACAAATGCCCGTTGCGCACCAGGTCCGGGAAAAATTGCAGAAAAAAAGTCAACAATAACAAACGAATGTGCATGCCATCCACATCGGCATCGGTGGCAATCACTACCCGATTGTAACGCAATTCATCCAAGCCGTCTTCAATATTCAGCGCATGTTGCAAGAGATTAAATTCCTCATTTTCGTACACCACTTTTTTGGTCAAACCAAAGCAATTCAAGGGTTTTCCACGCAAGCTAAACACTGCCTGCGTTTGTACGTCGCGTGCTTTGGTAATGGAACCACTCGCCGAATCACCCTCGGTGATAAAAATGGTAGTCGCTTTGCGCAAATCTTCCGGCACTTTTTTGGGCGGATCGTTGAAGTGAATGCGGCAATCGCGGAGTTTTTTATTGTGCAAATTGGCTTTTTTCGCCCGTTGATTTGCCAGTTGTCGAATACCCGCTATTTCCTTGCGTTCCCGCTCGGATTGCTTGATGCGTGACTCAATGGCTTTGACAACATCATCATTTTGCCGCAGGAAATTATCCAATTTTTCCTTCAAAAAATTCACTACGTAGGTGCGAATCGTCGGTCCCTCCGGTCCCATGTCGGTCGAACCCAACTTCGTTTTCGTCTGCGATTCAAACACCGGCTCTTCCACGCGGATGCTCACCGCTGCCACAATAGAAGCAAGAATATCCTTGCGATCAAATTTATTTTTTTCAAAATATTTTTGCAACGTTTCTACCACCCCATCCCGAAAAGCGTTCAAATGTGTACCGCCCTGGGTCGTATTCTGACCATTGACAAACGAATAATATTGCTCGCCGTAGTGATTTCCGTGGCTCAGCGCTACTTCAATATCGCCATTTTTCAGATGAATGATTGGATAACGCAAATGCTCCGCCTGCGTCTTACGCGTCAGCAAATCGAGCAGACCGTTTTTGGATTGAATAATCGTGCCATTGAAATTAATTTTCAAGCCCGCATTCAGATACGCATAATTCCAGAGTTGATTTTCCAAATATTCCTGCCGGAAACGGTATTTTTTAAACACCGCGGTATCTGGTCGGAAGGTGACAATTGTACCGTTCGGCTCGCCTGATTTCTGTACCTTGGCATCATTTGTAATTTCACCTCCTGCGAATTCCGCAATTTTCGTCTGCCCGTCGCGCACTGCCTGCACCTTGAAATATTCCGACAACGCATTCACCGCCTTGGTACCCACGCCGTTCAAACCCACCGATTTTTTAAACGCCTTCGAATCATACTTCCCGCCGGTATTGATCTGGCTCACGCACTCCACCACCTTGCCCAGCGGAATCCCGCGCCCATAGTCGCGCACCGTCACCGTACCATCCTCCACCATCACATCAATCTGCCGCCCATGCCCCATCACGTATTCGTCAATCGAGTTGTCAATCACCTCCTTAATCAACACATAAATTCCGTCATCCGCCGAGGCTCCGTCGCCCAGCTTGCCGATGTACATGCCTGGACGCATCCGAATGTGCTCCCGCCAATCCAGCGATTTGATATTTTCTTCGGTGTAGCTAACCTGGTTTAATAAATTATTTTCCATTCGTATTTATTTCTTATTTGACGTTTGAGGTTTTCAAACTTTTACATTTTACGGTTTAAAACAACCCCAGCGGGGTGTAATAATTATAGCAACAATAAATACATCCGATTCATTTTCAACTCCGTAGGAGTGGCATAAAAATGCTATGGGTATAATCCTATATATCACCCTTACAGGGTTTCCAACAATGACAAATTGTATTTTTTATAATTCTTTCAACCCTTCGGGGTTAGTTTTTGCTGCGCTTCTTCGATTTTTTTATTGATAAATTCAGAATGTGCTTTAGTTTCACTCCTTACTAAAGATTCCATTTCTTCCTCAGAAAGAAACTCATCATAATATTTTTTTATAACTTCATGACTTTTTGCATTTACTTTATAGTTATCTTTATTCCCCACATCAACTTCTAATACAGAGGTATAATTAAATTCTTCTATTCCTTTTCGGTTAAAACTCTTAAACTTACACTCTATAGTAAAGTTTTTAATAAGTAAGTTGTCATTCAAAATGAAATTGTCAAGTTCTAAAAGGTTTACAAACGAACTAAATTTTAGAGCCGATAATTTCAAGTTAATGTCTCTTTCATAATAAGTTAATTTTACTCTACATAGCACTTCCCTATAAAGTTTGCTGTATTTTTCAGAATGATTCTGAAATGCTTTTATAAGCGGCAAAATAGATGATTCAAAAAAATTATAAAGTACAGCTGTAGTTTTTTTAGGGAATGTTTTAGCCCCAAGAGTTTGCAATTTCTGTTCCAACAACGCAATTTCCTTATCCACATCATCCGGCTCATCAATGCTTTCGCCCTTCGCGCCGCGCACCATCAACTCCAACGACCGCACCAAATTCTCGCCAATGTACTCAATAAATGGTTCCAACAATCCCGCATCTGCCTGCCGCAGCGCCGCGAAATAATTGTTTTTATCTTCGGTTTTAATAATCACCGGCGGTAAGCCGTGTTGCATCAAAATAAAATTCATCAAAATCCGAGCCGTGCGTCCGTTTCCATCATCAAATGGGTGAATTATGATAAATTTGTAATGAAATTCCGCCGCTAATAATAAGGGATGTAATGCGCCTTTTTCTTTTTCCTGACGATACCACTCCATTAAATCATGCATTTTAGCAGGCGTCTCCTCTGGTGTCGCAAAATAAAATATTTCACCGGTGACCGTCTTTACATGATTGGGGGTTGTTTTATAAGCTCCAACCTGAATTGTACGCGTAACTGACTGACCATCAGGTGTAATGGCTGTTTTTTCATACGGTTCTTTCAGCAACAATTCATGCAATTGCCGAATAAAACTCTCGGTGAGCGGGCGCTCTTCTTTCACTACCTCTTCAATCCATTTAATCGCCTCATTGTGCCCGGTCATCTCCAAATGATCCTTCAAGGGCTTGCCTTGAGCGGTAATGCCAAATAAAATCAAGGCTTTTGTTTCGCCATACGTCAATGAATTCCCCTCCAGGTGATTGGAGTGATAATTCCAATCCAGCCTAAATTTTTGCATAATCCGCCCTTGGCGTTCAGCGTCCAGCGGGCGCAGCGCGTCGAGTTCAGCCTTCAGGCGATTTATGTTTTCAAGCACATTCATTCGCAAGTGTCGCTACAAAATTAACAAAAAAACCTCATTTAAACAACAAATTGTTTTTATTAAAAAATAACAAAACAAACCTTCGGTCGCAATCTGCTTGCAATATCCACAATTCTGGCAACATCTGACCCAAAATGCGATGCCTGATAGGTAAAAACGAAACAAAAAACACGATAACCCGATTTGCTGTAAAAAATAATTGGATTCGCATGAGAATAGCGATGACTTTTGAGCAAATTACGCTTAATTTTGTTACAACAAACAAGGTGATTTTGCGTCTCTTATTTGAAACGCACCTAATTTATAATTTCGTAAAATTCTTCGCCTTGCAACACCAACGTTTACTACGACATCCTGGAGTCCGGGCATTGCAGCAAGCCGTACGCCGCGAGCAATACCGGCAGTTGGTGGCGTTTTCGTTGCTGTTGATTTCCGGGCTCATGTTCGTTGGCTTTGCTTTTCAACAAAATGCGTTGATTACCATAGCCGGTATTATTTTCACTGTGCTGGGTGCGGCGGCACTTTTTCACTTGTACAAACATTGGAATGACGATCGTTTGATCCATTTGCTGCGCTTCAAACCGCGTCAGGTGGTCTGGGTGTATGCTATTGCCGTACAAATTGCACCGTTTGGCATTTATATGTTCCGGCGGGGCACCCTATTTTTCAAGCTTTCCAATGGGGAAGAAATGTCGGTTTCGGTTCCGACGCGTCAATTAAGACTCATTTCGCGGACACTCAATCGCTTGCTCCCGCATGCTACCTTCGGCTACACCCGCGAACGCGAAGAACAATTCCGCAAAAGTCCGATGTCGCTGCTCCGCGACGAGGTTTGACTGCTTTCCTTTCATTTATTCACTGTCAGTAATGTCTCCGGCATACTGAATTTTATCATATGTCTTGGTGGGTTTCAAGGTTTTACCCGCCATTCTAATCCGAAAACTCATTGGTAATAAGGAGCTTATATATCTAACCAATACATTAATTCTTCCGGGAATAATCACTTCTTTACCACGTAGCATGCCGCGAATAGCCGTCGCCGCTACATAGGGCGGTTCGGAAATGGACATTTTTGCCAGGGATTTCAAATCCTGATTGCGCGCACGGTTGATTTCATTGGTATTGGTGCCGCCCGGACAAACCACACTCACCGACACATTGGTATCCCGCAGTTCTTCGCGTAATGCTCGGGAAAAATAGTAAATAAATGCCTTGGTACCGCCGTACACCGTTTGATAAGGAACCGGCTGGAACGCACCTAAGCTACTGACATTCAATATATAACCCTTCTGATTATTTCTCAATATGGGTAGTAATAATCTTGTAATTTGCGTCGTCGCACGAATATTTAAATTAATTAATACATCAAAAAAAGCGGGCGAAGCGTACGTTTCAAACACCCCGGCATAACCCACGCCGGCGTTGTTAATCAACACCTGCACCGCAAAATGATGCTCCTTCACCCAATCATAAATAGCGCGGGGCGCCGTGGTCTGCGTCAAGTCAATGCCAAGCTTGGCGACCTGCAAATGCGGAAATTGTTGCGCGATCTCCAGCGCAGTTTCATCCAATTTTTCGTTGGGTAGCGCTACCAATAAAACATTCCAGCCATTCCGGGCACATTCTATCGCCAGGGCTTTGCCTATTCCTTCACTCGAGCCGGTTATCAGCGCGTAACTCATAAACTACTGATTTTAAATTTTATTCAGAAAATCCTTATTAAAAACGGGTAAAAATATCATTTTAGCGGATTCCTGTAAATGCTTTTTCGCAACAAGATGCAAATAACCAACCGAATTCCTGGTAGAACAGCTTTTTTTAACAATGAAGCGTGGCTTTATTTTAGTGGCACTTCTTATCTGGGGCTGTCGCAAAATACTGATTTTCAGAACCTCATCCTTGAAGGAATTCATCAATATGGCGCTCACTTTGGTGGTTCGCGTTTGTCCAATCTAAGATTGGCGATTTTTGAGCAAGCGGAAAACGCATTGGTAACCTGGACGGGTGCAGCAGCAGCGTTGACCGTTTCGTCGGGTACTTTGGCGGGGCAGTTGGTTGTAAAGAGCTTGGAGCAGCGCGGCAAATTTTATTTTGCACCAGGCGTGCATCCGGCGTTATTCGGTGAGGGTACGTATTTTAATGCCGACTTTGCCGACTGGACCAGTTTTGTACTAGCGGAAGCGCAGCGCAGCAAAAGCCCGTTGGTACTGCTTTGTAACACCATCGATGCGTTGAAAGCTAAATCTTATGATTTAAAATGGATTGAAGAACTACCAAATAACATTCCGATTACGCTTGTATTGGATGATTCACACGGCATTGGCATTACGGGAAAAAACGGAGCCGGTATTTTCACAACGCTGCAAGTGCCTGAAAATGTTGAGTTAATCGTCATCGCTTCTTTAGGCAAGGCATTATCTATACCCGGCGGTGTGATTTTAGGCAGTCAGCCATTGATTCAAAACATCTGGCAAAGCCCTTATTTTGGCGGCGCTTCGCCGATTACACCCGCTTATTTACATGCGTTTCTACACGCAAAAACATTATATCAACAACAGCGCGAGCAATTATTACATCATATTCATCATTTTACAGCAGCTACTACAGACCTCGATTTATTTGAAACATTTAATCAATTTCCTGTTTTTTATACCAGAGAAAATATTTTAGCAGACTTTTTAAGTCATTATAAAGTACTGATTTCCAGCTTTCCGTATCCCACTGCACAGAGCGAACGCATCACTCGTATCGTGCTGAACGCCGCGCACTCGGAAGAAGATATTGTAGTATTAATCGATTTATTAAAAAGATTCATAAATTTACGAAACGACGTATAATATTATTAAATAAAAAAAATATTATATCTATGAAATTTATTTTAATATTTATCATATTACTACCAATTACCATAACGGCACAAAAGAATGTATTACAGGATTTATTAAAAAAACATCCTGAATTGGACAGTATTATTACACAATCTGCTAAATATCAGGTGCAAATTATTTATACCCAGATAGATCGCGACGCGCAAAACCGTCCGAATTTCAAAACTTATACGGTTGGGCTGGATACCAATCAATATTTTTATCCCGCCAGCATGGTAAAAATGCCTGCTGCTTTTATGGCATTAGAAAAACTGAATGAATTGAAAATCATTGGCTTAGATAAAAATTCACCGATGATTACCGGTGCCGGGCGCTATCCACAAAGCCCGATGGCAGAGGACTCCAGTGCCGAAAATTTAATGCCTTCCATCGCACATTATATTAAAAAAATATTTTTAGTAAGTGATAATGATGCACATAATCGTTTGTATGAATTTTTAGGTCAATCGTATTTCAACCAGGCATTATATGATAAAGGCTATCGCAGTACCCGCCTGATTCATCGCCTGGCAGTGAGCGGTTTTGATAAAGAAGCCAATCGTTACACGAATCCCGTTAGTTTTAATAACGCCGAGAAATTATTATATCATCAGGGCGAAGTATATAGTATTTGGGATAGCAATGTAAAATTAAAAGGACAACAAAAGGGCAAAGGCTATATCAATAGCCAGGATTCGCTGGTGAATGTGCCATTTGATTTCTCCGGGCGAAATTTTATTTCGTTACTAGATTTACACCGGATGCTTACTGCCGTTATGCTACCCGAAGGCGTAGCCGCAAAAGAGCGCTTTAACCTAACCGATGAGGATTACCGCTTCCTGTACACCTACATGAGTATGCGCCCACGGGAGAGCCGTTACCCATCCTATAATGAAAAAGATTATTGGGATAGTTATGTAAAATTTTTCCTGTTTGGTGATAATAAAAATCGGATTCCTGATAATATTCGTATTTTTAATAAAGTGGGTGAAGCCTACGGAACCCTTACCGATGTTGCCTATATCGTAGATTTTGAACATAAAATTGAATTTTTATTATCGGCTACGATTTTAGTAAATGCCGACGGCATTTTTAATGATGGCGTGTATGAATATGATACCATCGGGTTCCCTTTTCTGGCAAAATTGGGACAAGCCGTGTATGATTTTGAAAAAAAGCGCCCGAAAAAGCAGTTGCCGGATTTGAGCAAATATAATTTGGATTATAAAAATTAAGAAAAATGTCAGAAGCCAAAAGTCGGACGACCGAGCCCATTGTACTTTCTGCCAAGCAGGAAAAAACCCTCCTTTTGCTGGATAAAACCGCAGAAATACTGGATAATCGCTTTCGTATTCCCATTCTCAACGTTCGTTTTGGGATTGATTCGCTCATTGGGTTGGTGCCTTATGTGGGCGACATGGCAGGCTTTGCGGTGTCGGGATTGCTGCTGATTGTAATGGCGCGGAATGGCGCGAGCGGCATGGTGGCGCTGAAAATGGTGGGAAATATTTTGCTTGATTCGGCGGTCGGTATTATCCCGATTTTAGGAGATTTATTTGATTTTCGGTACAAAGCGAACACGCGTAATGTGCGGCTACTACAAGAACATTATCGGGAGGGCAGGCATCAGGGCAGCGCCTGGTGGGTCTTACTAGTAGTATTCCTTGCGCTCGTGGGCGCTTTATTTTTCATGGTTTTCGTGGTGTGGAAAATAGCGGGTTGGCTGTTCGCAGCACTTTTTGGCACCTAATTTAATTATTTTTTATTTTAATATAATTCTTGCGCTACCAATGCCGCCAGCTTCGCATTATTTAGTACCAACTGAATATTGGCTTTCAAGCTATTGCCACCCGTTAATGCTTCAATTTTGGCTAATAAAAACGGCGTAACATCTTTACCCGTAACGTGCTGACTATCAGCCTTCTGTAAAGCTTTATCAATGATTTCATTTATTACATTTTCATTCATGGAGTATTCATCGGGAATTGGATTGGCTATCACTACCCCACCCTGCAAGCCTAATGCCCATTTGGTTTGAATGGCTGCCGCTAATTCACGTGCGCTATCTACCTGATAATCAACCTTTAATCCACTTTTACGCGTGTAAAATGCCGGAAAATCGGGGGTTTGAAAACCAATCACCGGTACGCCGTGCGTTTCCAAATATTCTAAGGTCAAGGGTAAATCGAGTATAGATTTTGCGCCCGCGCATACTACTGCCACGTTCGTCCGAGCTAATTCCTGCAAATCTGCCGAAATATCCATCGTCCGTTCCGCCCCGCGATGCACCCCACCGATGCCGCCCGTCGCAAACACTTTAATACCCGCCATTGCCGCAATAATCATCGTGGAAGCCACAGTGGTAGCGCCATCCAAGCCTTTAGCCACGACAAATGGCAGGTCGCGCCGACTGCATTTAATGACTTCTCGCCCTTTTTTACCCAGATATTCGAGTTCAGATGCTGACAAACCAACTTTCAATTTCCCGTTTAAAATGGCAATTGTCGCCGGCACGGCACCGTTTTCGCGTACGCAAGCTTCGACCCGCCGCGCCGTTTCTACATTCTGCGGATACGGCATGCCGTGGGAAATGATGGTGGATTCGAGCGCCACGATAGGTTGTTGATTATCAATTGCTTCGGTTACTTCTTTCGAAAATTCGAGGTAGTTTTTATTTACCATTTACCATTAAGCATTTACCATTAAATATTATAAATACTGGTTTTTTATTTTAATTAACTCCGCCACAATACTCAGCGCTATTTCCTTCGCGCCGTGCGCATGAATGTCCACGCCCACTGGCGCATGAATTTTGGCAATGGCTTCGTCATTAAAACCCGCTTCTTTCAATCTAGTAATTCGCTTTTCGTGCGTCTTCCGGCTGCCGAGGGCACCGATATAACCGACATTTGACTTTAATAAAATATGCAATGCCTGATCGTCAATCTTGGGATCGTGCGTAAGCAAAACGGCATAAGTGTAAGCATCGAGCGGGAAATTGGGCAGCACCTCAGCGGGCCAGTCCACCAGCATTTGGTGCGGCGGTTCTGGGAATTGCGTGCGCTCGGCAAAGGTGTGGCGCGGATCAATCACAATCGTTTCAAAATCAAATAGTTTTGCCAAACGCACCAACTCTACGGCAATATGCGCAGCTCCAATGATGAGTAGTTGACTTTTTTTAGGAAAAACGTGCGCAAACCATTTTTCACCGGCTATTTCAAAAATTTGACTCTTGCGTTCCAGGTATGCCCTTTCGGCAAAAGCCAGATAGGGCGGTTGCATCATAGAAGCGTTATGGGGCAAAAAAAATTGTTGAATAGGATGTATTTCATTCATTTTACTAAATAAAACACCTCCTTTATTATATTGTAATGCATCTAATAATAGTGTCTGCACCGCTTCGCGGGGAAAAGGCTGCACAAATACATCCAGTTCGCCACCACACATTAAACCCACCGTCCAGGCGTCATCATTGGAAATGCCATAATGGAGTTGCTTAGGTTGTTGATTTTGAATGACTTGCAGTGCTTCCTTCAATACTGCCCCTTCTACACAGCCACCACTTACGGAGCCTGCCAATTGTCCATCGCCCGATACCGCCAGCACCGAACCGACCGGGCGCGGCGAACTTCCCCAGGTTTTTGTCACCGTTGCAATTGCAATTGATTGATTATCAGCAATCCATTTTTGGAGGATTGGGAGCAGTTCCAACATATTTTTGATTGTTATTGGTGAATTGTTATTTGGTTTAAGTCCGGCATCTACAATTACAAAGATACAGGAAGCTCCGCAGTTTGCGCGACCGAAGCAGGTTAAAATACACCTGAATTTGGGAAAAGGCACGGGATGGTCGTATATTGCCGCCGAAATGTGTTCAATAATTCAGATTTGCAAGCTTAACGTTTTAAAAGTACACTATGAAAACAGTCTCCTATTTAAAAAAATTATTTACAATAAGTATTGTATTGATTTCTAATTATTTAGCCGGACAATCATTGTTACCTCCCGGACCAGTCGTAATAGAGCCAGAGTGCGAAGGAGATGAGGACTTTGTGGAAAGTCGCACTTTATCTGCACAGCCGGACACTTTTATCATCAATAATTTTAATATTATAAGCTATCAATGGACCGGACCAGCCAATACCCAACTCGGTACAGGCGATACTTACGTAGCTACTGAAACTGGGGTTTATCTGCTCACTGTCAATGCTTTACGCTTACGTGATAGTGTGCGAGTGACGCTGAGTGACACGATTCAGGTCATATTCGATGCCAATTGTTGTGAAGCGCGGATCCCTAATGCTTTTACACCAAATGGTGATAATAAAAATGACATTTTCGCGCCGGTATTGCCTACGCACTGTGTGTTTCAGGATTATCAATTACAAGTATTCAATCGCTGGGGTCAAAAGGTTTTTGATACCCAATTGATGAATGTACCTTTGACACCGGAGACGGTAGTGGGCTGGGACGGCAAAGTGGACGGCAAAGACGCCCCTTCGGATGTGTATGTATATTGGATGCGTTATACCGCAACGGGCAATAATAATACGTATCCCTCTTCCACTAAAAAAGGAAATATTACCCTTATACGTTAATTATTCTATACCAAAAGGTTATAATTTTATTTAATCATTTTTAAACCACGTTCAGGTATATTATAAATGCTTGTAAACGTGATTAAAGGCTTTATTCCTGCTAAACTTTAGAAAAAGACCGCTTTACCCGACTGCTCTTTTTATCTTTGCCCTAGTATTTTAATCAAAACAAAACGAAATATGAAACCCTGGACTTTAGAAGGGAAAAAAGCCGTCATTACTGGTGGCTCTAAGGGCATCGGATTGGCAGCTGCCGATGAATTATTGGGTTTGGGTGCAGAAGTACTCATCGTGGCACGAGGGGAGGAGGCTTTAAAAACAGCACTCGAATTGCATCCTGATCAGCCCTTGCACGGTTTAATTGCTGACGTTGCCACGCCCGAAGGACGACAGTTGATTGTGCAAAAGGTCAACGATTTGTGGGATAGCCTGGATATTTTAATCAACAATGCCGGTACCAATACCCGAAAACAAACGCTGGATTATACCTCAGCAGAAGTGCGTAACTTATTCGAAGCCAATCTTTTCAGCGTATTTGAATTATGTCGCGCCTTGTTTCCAGCCCTCGCCAAATCCGGCAACGCTTCCATTATCAATGTAGCTTCTGTCTCTGGTTCGATTGATACTGCTTCCGGTGCCCCTTATGCCATGACCAAAGCCGCCGAAATCATGTTTACCCGTAATCTTGCGGTAGAATGGGCAAAATACGGTATCCGTATCAATGCTGTCTCGCCTTGGTACACCGATACCCCTCTGACCGTACCCGTACTCACCAATCCGGAAAGAATGGACGCGATTTTAAGTCGTACGCCGATGGAACGCGTCGCACAAGCCGAGGAAATGGCAAGCGCTATCGCTTTTCTGGCAATGGATAAGGCTTCTTATATCACCGGACAAAATCTAAGCGTGGACGGCGGCATGAGTGTAAAGGGGCTTTGAATTAATTTTTGGATCATCGCCTGAATATCAAAAGCTTAACTGATTAGTCGAATTTTTAGGGATTTTAATGCCCGAATAAAGTCGTTTTGACCAAAATCAGTGCAATTGTGGAGCGAAAAGCCGACATTTATTGTATTCATTTATAAAAACGACTTTATTATGGAAGATTTTAGAAATCAATCGCCAACGAATGGTAGTGACCCGAAAGTAGTGAGCCTGGTAGCCTATGTTCCGGCGGTAGGATGGCTGATTGCGCTCATTTTGAATAATCCGAAGAGTGAGTTAGGTTCATTTCACGTTCGGCAAGCCTTGGGTATTTTTCTTTTAGCAGTGGTTGCCCGCTGGGTGATGGTCATTCCTTTTGTCGGTTGGATTGCGGGTGGCGCGGGTACGCTCCTGGCAGTCGTACTCTGGATATTAGGGGCGTTGAGTGCTTTCCAGGGAGAGCGGAAATTGGTTCCAGTACTCGGTGAATCTTTTCAGGAATGGTTTAGATCGCTGTAAGGATTGCTGCGTACACTTTAAAGAAGATGTATATATTTTATTTACGCCAATTTGCCAAAAAATAACTGGCGTTTTTTGGCTTTTGTAAAGTATTCGCTAATTTTAGCTGATTATTAACAAACAAAATTCTCAAAACATGGAAAACCCGGGTAATCAGACACCGACCACCGGCACAGATCCGAAAGTCGTTGCCATTGTAGCCTACATCACGCTTATTGGCTGGATAGTGGCATTGGTTTTAAATAATCCCAAATCAGAATTTGGTTCATTCCACATTCGGCAGGCGCTCGGTATCTTTCTGGTAGGTATCGTTTTGAGCCTTATTCCAGTAATCAACTTAGTTGCCTGGATTTTTGCATTTGTACTTTGGATACTGGGGTTGATTAGTGCCGTCCAGGGTCAGCAAAAAACAGTTCCGGTTGTAGGTGAATATTTCCAGCGTTGGTTTAATGCACTGTAACCATTTGGAGTCAGAAAGTACGAATCCTTTCTGACTCCAACTCATTTTTACAATCGACCCCTTCTTTTTTAATACAAAGCCATATCAAATCGCCAGCGATAATTCTGCGTGAGCGGGTGCTGATGTCCCCAGCGGCGAAACAGCGCAATGGCTACCCGACGCGGCAAGTCATTTTGCAAGTGCTTATCAAGCGTTGTAGCTTCAATAATTTGGCGAATGGCAATTTCGGATTGCTGGTTGCGGGCAGCAGTACGGGCTTGGTCGAGCGCTTTGGCAGCCGGTGCATCACTATCATTCACTTCCATTTGCATCCATTGCGCAAGCGTACGCACGTCTTCGGCTTCTTCATAAAGCGGATCACCAAGATGAATATTTTCCACCAATTCTAAAGCCCAGTCGGGTTGTCCGAATACAATCTGCTTGGCAAAAGCAAGCTTCGCTTCCTTCACATCAGGATTGGCGTGAATAAATTGCTCTAATTTTTGTAGCGTAACCTCATCCGCTTTACCATTGATGTGTGACAAGATATTGGCTAGCGAGTCTTTGCGTTCATCTGGTAGAAATTCATTCAACCAGCGCTCAATCGCGGGACGGGGATAAGCCCCCATGAATTCGCCAATGACTTTCCCCTGGTAAAACATCTTTACATTCGGAATACTCATAATTTGATACTCC
>JBKBWT010000066.1:0-20073 GCA_046314415.1 Saprospiraceae bacterium | reverse complement strand
AGGTCGGCGGGGTCTGTTTTTTTCAGGGTACCCCGGAAAAACAGGTGGAACTGGTGAATCGCTATCAGGCATTGAGCCCTATTCCACTTATGGTTTCAATTGATGGTGAATGGGGCTTGGGCATGCGGATGAAAGAGAGCACCATCAGTTTTCCACGACAATTAACGCTGGGCGCTATTCAGAACAATAAATTAATATATGATATGGGTGCCGAAATTGCCCGGCAGATGAAGCGCGTCGGAGTCCGCGTCAATTTCGCACCAGATGTAGATGTTAATAATAATGCAAAAAATCCGGTTATTCATACTCGCTCCTTTGGTGAAAATCGGGAAAATGTGGCGCAGAAAGCCCTGCAATACATGAAAGGAATGCAAGAAAACGGCGTAATGGGCAGCGCTAAGCACTTCCCTGGACACGGTGATACCGATGTAGATTCACACTACGATTTGCCGGTGATCAATCATGATATGGCGCGGCTGGATAGTATTGAATTATACCCCTTCAAAGTACTGGCGGCAGCTGGCGTCGGCTCGGTTATGGTGGCACATTTAAATGTACCTGCGCTCGATCCCAGAGAGAATCGTCCAACCTCGCTCTCTCGCAATACCATTACCAACTTATTAAAAGAAAAATTAGGGTATAATGGGTTGATATTCACTGATGGACTTGAGATGAAAGGTGTAACGAAGCATTTTGGTAACGGTCAGGTGGAAGCAGAAGCCATTGCCGCTGGCACCGATATGCTTTTATTACCGGAGAATATTGAAGCCTCCTTCCAGGAAATTAAAAAATACCTGGCAGATGGTCGTATTAGCAAAAAACAAGTAGAAGAAAGCGTAAAAAAAATACTGGCTGCCAAATATAATCTGGGTTTAACCAGCTTTACCCCCATTCCCGTCGATAGCGTACGAACCGATCTAAACAACAAACAGGCATTGGCGTTGAAGCGCAGTTTGTACGAAAATGCGATGACACTGGTACGAAATCAGGATAACCTATTGCCATTCAAGAACTTAGCTAAGTTAAGTATGGCATCGGTCAGTATTGGTGCAAATGCCAAAACGCCTTTTCAGGAACGCCTGGATAAATACACCAAGATTACGCATTTACAAAGTACTAAAGAAATTCCAACAACTTTAATTAACCAATTGAAATCCAAAGATGTAGTTATTATAAGCTTGCACGATATGAGTGGTGCGGCTGGTAAGAGTTTTGGTATTTCGCAAAGCACCAAAGATTTTATTGACAATTTGCGCAAGCAGACCAAAGTAGTGTTGGTGGTTTTTGGAACGCCCTATGCCTTGCAATATTTTGATAATGTAAATTGGGTGCTGCAAGCTTATGAAGAGGATCCGATTGCACAAGATGTAGCTGCACAGGCGCTCTTTGGCGGCATTCCGGTAAGCGGAAAGTTGCCCGTAACGGCTTCTCCTAAAAGCCAGTATGGACAAGGCATTTTGATTGAGAAAGCAACTCGCTTGGGGTATTCCGATCCCGAAAAAGTAGGTCTAAACTCCCTGACACTTTCTAAAATTGACACCATTGCGCAACAGGCGATCACGGCAAAAGCCACGCCGGGCATGGTGGTGCTGGTTGCTAAAGACGGGCAGGTCGTGTACGAAAAAGCGTTTGGCAGTCACACTTACACGGGTAATCAACCTGTCAAGACAACTGATTTATATGATTTGGCTTCCGTAACGAAAATTGCTGCAACAACGCTTGCGATGATGAAATTACACGATGAAGGCAAGATTGATTTGGATCAGACCCTGGGATTTTATTTGCCGGAATTGCGCGGCAGCAACAAAGCGCCGTTAACCATTCGCCAGGTGATGACCCACCGCGCCGGGCTCTTGGGCTGGATTCCATTCTACAAACAAACCGTTGTGAAATCTCGGCGGCGTACGGTGCGTCCGTCCACCAAATTTTACCGCCCTACGAAAACCACTACTTATAGCATTCCGGTAACCGAAAAGCTCTATATGCGCAATGATTTTGTAAACTCCATGTGGGCACAAATTCGCAATTCCAAACTGCGCAGCAACAATAATTATCGATACAGTGATCTGGGCTTTTATTTACTTAGCAAAGTCGTTTTGAAAGTGTCGGGTAAAACCCTCGACCAATACGTAGTAGATGAATTTTACCATCCGCTCGGTTTACACCGTACTACTTTCAATCCCTGGAAAGAATTTCCATTGGATAAAATGGCTCCGACCGAGGAAGATCATAGCTTTCGCAACCAGCGTGTACGTGGCTACGTGCATGATATGGGAGCGGCAATGCTCGGCGGCGTGAGTGGTCATGCGGGCTTGTTTTCAGATGCGGTTGGATTGGCAACATTGATGCAAATGCTGGCTAATGAAGGTATTTACGGCGATTTACGTTTACTTGACTCCGCTACCGTGAATGCCTTTACGCGTCGTGAACCCACCAGCACCCGTACTGGTATCGGCTTTGATTTATTTAAAGCAAATCCTAATATGAAAATCGGCATGCCAAAAAATGCATCAGGCTTGACCTACGGGCATATCGGCTTTACCGGCACCTGTACCTGGGTGGACCCAGTCAACAACGTAGTCTATGTGTTTTTGGCGAATCGTACTTATCCCTCTGCTAATAACTTCCGTATCAACAAGTTAGGTATTCGTTCGCGCATATTGGGCGTGGTGTACGAAGCCATGGGCAACAATGTGCGAGTAATAGATGAAAAAGGTACATTGCAGGTGGAAGCCATTGAAAAGAAGCCCTTGCCCACAGCCTTGTCGTCGAATCAGGTGTCAAGTACCAAAGCGAACGTTAATTAAACGCCCGTGCGCACCAGAAAAATCGCTTTTTTACATCCGGGTAATGCTCATTTACCGGAATTAGAAATTTATCGCGATTATTTTACCCAGCATGGGTTTGAAGTAAATATTTATACTAAAAAAGACACTGTTTATTTAGCAGAATATGATATCGAATGGCACTTGATGGGTACGGATTTTACCCCTAAAGTACCTGGTAGATTAAAAATTCACGAATATATTTCTTTGTCACTGCCGCCTTTATCCAAATTAAAAAATTACATAAAAGTTAGTTTTAATACCACTCCTGATCTTCGTATCTTTCATAATACTGCTGTAAAACAACAACTTAACTTTGAAGATAAAGCTCCATATCTATTCCGCGACGCCGGTATTGGTGCTCATTTTTTTAACCCGACTCCAACCGACAAAAAATATGATTTTGTTTATCATGGTTCAATGCACCGCAGCCGCCACCTGGACCAATTCCTGACTATTTTTGCCGAACGCTTCCAACATTATACCCTATTGGTAGTCGGCAATCCTGGGAAAACATTACAATCGCAATTTCATTTTGCTAAAAACATTTACTTCGCTGGTCAGGTGCCTTATAATATGATACCTAATGTAATAAACCAGGCTCGTTACGGGCTTAATTACATTCCGCCGATTTATCCTTATTATTTACAGCCCTCGCTTAAATTATTGGAATACTGCGCCTTAGGACTAAATATTATTTCAACCGATTATACCTGGGTGAATCACTTTGAGCAATCCCGGAGCGGGCATTTTTTTAAAATCAATAAAGACTGGAGTAACTTTTATCCGGATGCGGTTTTGAACTTTCCTTATAAAACGCCAGAAGTAACAGATTTACAATGGATTAACATATTAACCTCCTCTAATATTTTAAATTTTATTCAACAGACGTTTGTAAAAGATTAAAATATTGACCGGCAATCACCTCCAACGTATAGGGCTGAATTAATTTTTCCACATAAGCCTGCTCCACTCGCTTTCCATGATATACTTTAATGAATGTTATCATTTCCTGTATCATATAATTATTCACCGCTGAAGTTATATCCAATGTTAATATCAATGGATAATCTGCTAAAAAATCAGTAAATGGATCATTTTTACAGTAAGAAAGATGAATAATCGGCTTAGCACTCATTATATAATCCACACATTTACTGGGTAAATGATAATCGGTGGTATTGCCTACATTTACTAAAAAATCCATTGCCTCCATAGCCGCCGCCGCATGCGCCCGCGTAACCAGTCCATGTAAGCGCAAATTGGGCAATATTGTTTGATAATGTTGAAATATCGGTTGAAATACCGGCGGAATTTCTCCAAAAAAATGTAATATTAAGGGAATATCCGATGAATTTTGTGATATTTGATGTAATAAAGCTAGCAAGGCATCCGGTGTACGGATTGGATTATAAAATGCCCCGAAATAACCCAGGTGAATATAACCGGGCTCTTTTATAAATTCATTTACTACTTCGGGCGTGGTATATAATGGTGGCGTAACGACAATTTTATTACTAAGCTGCGGAAAATATTGTAAATAACGTTGCCTTGCCGCTTCGACTGTTACACTAACTTTATCCGCTAAAGTAAATAACTGCCCTTCTTTCTGATAATTATATTGCTTATATAATTTACGATTATTAATAAAAATTTCATTTACAAAAGAAAACGGGTCTTCAATATCCATTACCCAGCGGATTGCCGGAAAACGTTTTTTTAGCGCAGCGGCAATCAAATGCGGTGTGAATGGCTGCGTGATACTAATAATGGCATCATAATGATATTGTTTATGTAATGAAAACGCCTTTTTTTTACCAGCTATATACCATACACAACTACCATCGGGCCAGTAAATATTGCGCCAGCTTATATCCATCATTTTTTCTAATATCTGTCGCCATTTGCCTTTTTTTGCAAGGGTTTCGCCACCTACCTCTCCCCGGCGTTTACGCGCATTTATGATATTATAGATCATATCCAATAAAGAAGCATGTCCGACCCGATGTACGTGTACACCATTTAATACCATATCATGTTTTGTGCCGCTGCGCCGGGTACACATTACATGTACATCATGTCCCTGCTGCACCCAATACATCGCTATCGCCGACCAACGGAAAACATTGGGGTTAATAGCTGGCAAATACTGAGTGTGAATGAGCAGAATACGCATACTATTATTACTTAATTTTAAAACCGGCTTTTAAATTATTTTCATTTAATTGTAATAAGGGATGATAATCACGGGGGATGCAAGGTGGTATTGCTCCGCGACAAAAATTGTCCTTGGCAACTTGTATTTTGACATCATCCCAATATAACTCTTTGTAAATCAACTCTTTTTCGACTGAAACTGGTTTGACAAGATGCTGCGTCAAACCAGGAAAATCCTGAACAGAATCAACTACCCCTCTTATAAGGGAAGTAAATAATATTATTATTAAAAAAGCTGTGAGGAAAATATAATATTTCAACAATAATTTTTTCAGGAGGAGGGCAAACGAAAGCACCATGAAAGGTAATAGCCAACCCCAGGCGAAACGGACCGCCGGTGCTTGTATTAACCAAAAGATGGTAGCGACAATTAATATTAATAAAAATGATAAATAATAGCGGTTTTCTTTTTTCCATTTTTCACTAAAAAAAAGGAAATAAACGCCCGTTAAAAGTAAACTTAATGGTGCGGTTATAATAATAATTTTACCAATTAATAATTGCCAGGTATTTTGCAACCACATGGGAAACCAGATTTTCCAGGGATAACCATGATTAGAATAGGTATTAAATGATTGCACCACTTCGGTTCTGGCAAATTCTATTACATAATGATACTGCCCTTGTATCAATGAATCCGGCACTTTCCAGCTTGGATTGAAAAGATCAATAAAATATAAGGGATATACTAAATAACCCGAAATATAATAATTACGCAACAGCCAGCTTCCTATAACAGGCAACGCCAATAAAATTGAATAAGTTATAAACAATTGTTTACCAGCTTTAAACAATTTATAAAATAAGACCATCAACAATGGTGCCATTAAAATAATAATAAATTTATTTGTAATGATAAATGTAAATAAAATTACAAATAACAAGGTATTATAATCAAGTAGCGTCTTCTATTTTACGGATTAAAAGTACGCTTAAATAAATTGTACCATAAATGTAAATAAAATCGGCATCCATGGTGGTGAGGTAATCACGAAAAATGAATACCAATGCACTAATTTTAATCAAATCACTAAATAAAAACTGAAAATTGCGCTGAATGAAACGATTCATTCCATTCAGAAATGAATAACTGAATACCAGATATAAAAAGCTATTTACATCATATAATCCGCCGGAAAAAAACCAGGTCATGCCGAAATAAGCATTCGTCATGTAAATAGCCGATTAAAGCCCATGCGATCCTCAATGTTGGCAATGCCCGGAATGACCGGAAAATTCTCAATCCAGCGAATTAAAGGTAAATGATAGCCGATTTCATCTTCCATCAGGGAGGGACCTGTGGTTTTTAGCAAGGCAATGACAATAATAAATAGCCAAGCTAATTTAGTAAGCCAATGCAATTGTACAATATCATTTTGCCATTTTTTTATTACATCTAATATAGCATTTTTATAAAACAGCAAAAATATTAACAGCAATAAAGTTATGATGATATTAATAATGTAATTGATTGGTGAGAAAAGTGAAATAAAATTACAACAGGTTGTGAGTACAACCTGCCCGCTTAGTATTGCTGTGTCAGGTGTTAAGTGTTTCCAAGGAATTATTTTTTTGATGGCGCAGGCAAATACCAACCCGCTTATCATCAGGGTGAATCCTATAAAAAGCCAATGAATTATAACGAAAATCATTTTCTTATAAATTGTCGAATAAGCATAATAAAATCTTTATTAAAAATCACTGTAAATAACCCGTAAATAATTATAAAAATAAGAAATAAAATTAAAGCATTGATAGTGTATGCTGACAAAAACAATAGGAAAATAGGTAATATGATACTGAATAATGCAATAAAAAAAGGCATTCTGAGTGTCGCCAGCCATTCGGTTACATTGCTATGTAAGCTGGGCAATAAAAGCCAATTATATACCACCAAAGTAAAGATAGCAAAAGTTATTACATTCGCAACAGCAGCGCCGTAAAGTCCCCATTCTGTGCCAACTATCAACATAAAAACTTGTAAAGGAATGAGGTATATGTTTGATAATAACCAATATTTAATTTTATTTTGCGCCAGCAGCAACACATCTGCCGGATTTAATACATAATGAAAAATACAAAAGATGCATAATAATTGAAATATGATGGTGTACTCCACCCAATCTGCACCAAAATAAATATGAATAATTGGTTCGGCGGCTATTATCAAGCTGATTATAATGGGTAAATTAATCGTGCTAAGGTAAGTTAACAATTGGAAGTAAATAGATTTTTGCTTTATTACATTAGTTTGTAATTTCACCAGCGTCGGAAACGTAATTTTTTCAATAATATCGCTGATAAGGGTAAAAGGACGCACTAAAGTTCGCTTAAATAAATCATAAACACCAAGGGCTTCACTACCTAATAGTTTACCGATGATTAATAAATCTAACTGCCCCCCAATTTGCACTAAAATTCTTTCTGCCCAATGAAAGCGACTAAAAACTAAATAAGGCTGAATAGTATGATATTGGAATGTAAAATCAGGGCGAAATAAATAACGCCCTCTACTAATAATAATACTTGTTTCTACCATTGACCGAGTCAGATAACCCGCCACCAGCGCAAAAGCGCCCCAGCCTTGCAAGGCTGCCCAGCAGGTCAGCATGAATCCAGCGAGCGTCCCGGCAAGTTCGCCTGTAGAAAGAATATTAAATTGTAGCTCTTTTTGCAAGAGCGCTTTGTACTGCACACTAAATGATTGGAGCAACAAGGTGACTGCGTATGTAATAGTAATTGAAATAAGGACATTATTATTATAAATTTCAGCAAGAACAGGCGCAAAAATTGTAATAATGATAAAAAGCAGCACGCCAATGCTTATATTGAGCCAGTAAAGTGAAGATAAAGCGGTGGGGGTATTTTGTGGTTGCTGAATTAGCGCTGCATTGACACCGGCAAATTGCAATTGAGTCGCGGTATTGATAAAAATACCGGCAATTGCTACCCAGGCAAAGTCCGATTTTTCCAGATAGCGCGCTAATATAGCGACCTGGATAATGCCTAGCGCCACACTGACGAAGGAAGCCAGGCTTGTCCAGCGAATACCCGCGATGAAACTTTGGCGCAAGGACATAAAGATGAAATTTCTTTTGATTATGGCATATTTTTGCAATGTGCCACAATTAATGCAATATCAAATTTTACATTATAATAATTAAAAATATTATATCTTCCACAACTAATAACATGGATCGCAAAGGTAAATATATTGATTTTTGCGAAAAACACCCGGTGCCTTTGCACGTGCAGCCGCACTGGCTCGACGCCGTATGCGGGCATGAGCATTGGGATGTGGCATTGGCGCTGGATGCCAATGGTCGTATCACCGGAGCTTTGCCCTATCATATTGTAAAAAAATGGATGTTGAATGTAATAAAAATGCCGCCGCTGACAGACTACACCGCTGTTTTATTTAATTATGAGAATTTACAATACATGAAACCTTATGCCCGAATGACTTTTGAACAGAAAGTGCTGGAAGCGTTAGTGACACAATTGCCTAGAACGGCGTTGTTTAATTTGCAGTTTTATCCGGAGCTAGACAACTGGTTGCCATTTTATTGGGCAGGCTTTCGCCAAACAACGACTTATACCTTTCGTTTAGAAGAATTAACAAATTTAGATAATATTTATAATAATTTTAAATCAAGTATCCGCACTAATATTCGCAGAGCCAGTCATTTAGCAGATGTAATATGCAATGATGATGTAACAGCTTTCTATCAACTTTATACGCGTTCGCTCGAACGCCGGAATGTTGCGCCACCCTATCCCTTCGCCACATTACAACAACTTGATGCAGCATTAATAAAAAAACAGCAGCGGACGATTTTTTTTGCAAAAAGTAAAGATTCGGACGATTATTATGCAACTTTATATGTTGCTTATGACCGACATACGGCTTATTTTATCGGTTGGGGTATTCACTCGGATTACAAAGAAAGCCATGCCTTACAATTATTAATTTGGGAAGCAATTCAAAAATTAGAAAAAATTGTACAGCGTATTGATTTCTGTGGCAGTGTTTTACCTTCAATAGAACGAATGATTCGCGGATTTGGTGGCATACGGCGTCCTTGTTATGTTATTTCCAAGACCAATAATAAGTGGCTACAAATAGCGAGTTTAATTATGAACCGAAACTATTAATATTAAGCCGCGTATGCATCATAATGATTTTTTGTTACATGCTGTTTTTGCTAAACGTGTCCGTCCAACTTTGCACTGGCTGGCGAAAAGTATAGAGATGGGCAAAGGTGGGTCGGCAGCTTACTACCACCTGTGGCGAGGCTGGGCACCGCCTTACCCGGAAACAACGGGTTATATTATCGAAACATTATTTGATTACGCTACTTATTTGCAGGAAGAACAGTGGAAAAATTTGGCAATTCACTGTACAGATTGGCTTTGCAGCATTCAAAGAGTAGATGGCGCTTTCCCTGGCGGCGTAGGAGCAACGGGGGAGCCCCTTATTTTCGATACCGGACAAATATTATTCGGCTTAACGCGGACATTTAGGGAGACAGGAGACGTAAAATATTATACCACATGTAAAAAAGTGGTGAGTTGGCTGGTAAATGTATTGGAAACGGATGGAAGCTGGCAGCGCTATTCTTATACAAAAGGTTATATACCAAGCTATTACACACGCGTTGTTTGGGGCATATTATATGCGAACATACTATGGCAAGATGCAGCCATTACCCAGCAAATGCAAACGGCTTTACATTATTATATAAATAGAATAACACCTCAATTATCCTTACAACATTGGGCATTTGCACCTGGTGAAGCAGCTTTTACCCATACGATTGCCTATACCCTGCGCGGGATGCTGGAAAGCGCACACTTATTACAAGATGAAGCCGTTTTACAGCAAGTTTATAAAATATTGGATCAGCTTATTTACATTGTGCAACAAAATAATGATACCCTGGCAGGTCGTTATGATGCCCATTGGCAAGGGGATTATACTTTTAAATGCGTAACCGGGCATGCGCAGGTAAGTTTATTATTCGCCCGTGCTTATCAGATGAATCAAAATCCACTGTATTTACATCATGCGGTAAATATATTTAGTAAAATTGTTACTAAACCATATCGTATTCCAATAAGGGGATTATATGGAGCTATTCCTGGTTCTGCGCCAATTTGGGGTGCATATTTGCCTTTTCGTTTTCCGAATTGGGCGGCAAAATTTTATTTGGATGCTTATCTGAAGTTGATGCAATTGGGTGATCATAAAAAAGGTCGGCACGAAGACCGTACCGACCCGAAAATAAACACCTAAAACCCTATTAACTAACCTTAAATCTTTATGTAAGCGCACCAAATTTATTTAGTGCCTACTTAATTTCTATAGTACGCCCTAACGACGCTTTGTTTTCTTCACGTTTGGGCAATGTAATCGTTAGTACCCCTTTGTCATAGTTGGCACCAATCTGATCGGCATTGACGTGGTCAGGAAGCTGGAAACTGCGTTTAAACGATGTATAGTTGAACTCGCGGCGAGTGTATTGCTCATCTTTCGTTTCCGTTTGGTTTTCCCGTTTCGCCGAGATGTTCAGGTATCCGCTGTCCACACTCACGTCAAAATCTGCCTTATCCAAGCCTGGCGCTGCCACTTCAATGCGGTAGTAATCCTTTTGTTCTACCACATTTACCGAGGGGGTGCTAATCGTAAAGTCATTTCCCCAGAAATCGGCGAGGTTGCGATTGAAGAAATCATCAAACAGATTTCGGAAACCTCGAGCCGGTGCAAATGGATCATATTTTACGATGCTCATAGTTATTACGTTTTTATAAACCAGATTGTTTAAAAAAAGATTCCTTTTTAAATGTCATCACATTGTCAATTCACTGATCTGGTGTAAGTTATCCGCATTGAAGCGAATCTGACACCAGATTGTGAATAGAGTTCTTAAGCAATTTCAATTTTTTTCGCCGGTTTCTCTTTAGCGGCTTCTTTTTTCGGCAGTATCACATTCAAAATACCATTGTTATAGCTTGCATCGATCGCGTCCACTTCGATGGTGTCCGGCAGGCGGAACGTACGCTCGAAATTGTTGTAAGTGAACTCTTTACGACGCAGTGTGCCGTTGGTCTCGTCGTTGCTTGCTTTATTAGCAGCAATGGTCAGCACGTCTTTTTCGGTGCTCACGTTGAAATCCGCTTTATCAAAACCCGGCGCAGCGACCTCAATTTTAAAGTGATCAGCTGTTTCCAACACGTTAACGCTCGGTGTAGCTTTGGCAACTGTTTTCACTGGCGCTGATTCACGCAGAACGTCGCGTACAAAACCTTCCAATACCGGATTGTAAAAGCGAATGCCTCGGGTGCGAGGTCTTACATTGACTATCATCATGGCTTATTCTTTTTTAATTTTTGAATAACACCTGATTATAATCAACTCTTGTACCAACGGGTCACATAGGAATTTTTTGCAGAAAAAAGAAGAAAAACAGATGACAATTTGACAAAATTAACTAAAATCAAATGCCAATTTGACAAAAACAATTAAAAGCAGCTTGTAATGCCGAAGCCAAGAAATATCTTAACCATAGAAGATTTCTATTGTGCCAACAACACAGAAGTAAAATGTTAATTTACAAATATTTAAATAAAGTAACAATCTTTTATATCAATTTTGAGCTTACACTCGTTCGCCGAGTAAACTAAGAATTTCCTCAACGTATTGGCGATGATTGGCGAGACGTGGTACTTTATGCTGCCCGCCGAGTTTACCTTTGGAACGCAACCAACTGTGGAAGGTGCCGTGTGGCACCGGGCGCAACTGCAGGCGTTCAAGTGCCATACTCCGGTAACGCTTGGCTTCATAATCAGAATTCAATTTTTGCAGATTTGTATCAAGCTGAGTGATAAATTGATCCAAATCCAGGGGTGGTTTTTCGAATTCGACGAGCCACTCGTGTCCACCTTTCCCGGTTCCGTTGAAATAAATTGGCGCTACCGTATAGTCCGTTACAATTGCGTCCAGCGCTTCACAGGTTTCTGCCAGTGCTTTGTCGGTATTCTCGACCATCACCTCTTCGCCAAAGGCGTTGACAAATTGTTTGGTGCGCCCGGTGATACGAATTTTATATGGATCAGTAGAAGTGAACATTACCGTGTCGCCTGGTGTGTAACGCCACAAACCGGAGTTGGTGCTGATCACCAGGGCATAATTTTTACCGGCTTTTACCTCCCAAAGCGGCACCGTTTTCGGATATGCCTTGTCCCATTCTTCCATGGGCATAAATTCATAATAAACGCCATTATTTAACAAGAGCAGCATGTCTTCTACCTTGAAATCGTCCTGCACCGCAAAATAACCTTCCGATGCATTATAAATTTCCTGATAGCTAACCTCCGATGAAGGAAAAAATTCTTCAAATTGCTTTTTATAAGGCATAAAGCTTACGCCACCATGAATATATACTTGAAAATGGGGCCAGATTTCGAGAATATTTTTTTTACCGGTCAGTTCGAGCATTCGCCGAAATAAAACTACTGTCCAGGTAGGCACCCCCCCAATCATCACCACATCTGGTTCATTTACAGCCGTTTGCGCCAATAACTCCAATTTCGTTTCCCATTCTGCCAGCAAAGCTGTTTTACGATCTGGGGTATAAAATGGTCGTCCAATCACTGGCATATGCTGGATCATAATTGCCGACACATCGCCAACCAAGGTGCTTGGATTCGGATCGAATTTTGCCAAGCTTCCCCCCATTACCATGCTTTTCAATTCAAATTGCCGTGCGTCGGGGCGATTGTGGTAGAACAAAGTCATGGTATCCCAGGTACCGCGAATATGACATTCTTTAAAATTCTGGGTAGAAACAGGAATAAACTTACTTTTGTCACTCGTAGTGCCGGAAGACTTGGAAAACCAACGCACCTGACCACCCCACAACACGTCTTTTTCACCATGCATCATGCGGCGAATGTAAGGCTTGAGGCTATCATAGTCCTGCAAAGGCACTTGTGCGGAGAAATCCTCCGGGGTACGAATGTTGCGATAATTGTACAACTTGCCCCATTCGGTATGCTTGGTTGCTTCGATCAATTGTTGGAGCAAAGCACGTTGCGTCTCGGCGGGATGCTGGATAATCCGTTGCAGATCTTTGTACCGCTGTTGCAGGTACCAACGAAAAACCTGATTGACTAGTTTTCGCATAGTATTCAGAATTGGGAAAAGCGAAGCAACTTACTTAATATATTGAATATAGCTTTTCTTTGCGTTTGGAGTCATTGAGATACGGTCATCGGGGTAATCTTCCTCGTCGTAATCCTGTACACCTAGTATAAGCTAGAACGATTTGGCAAACTACTAGGTTCACAACGGTAAAATAACACTTTTTTTCCTGAAACTGCAAAGGTGGAATTTTACATTGGGCTTATATATTTTACAAATAATATTACGCTGCCCGGATTTCTTAAAACTACTTACATTTACAAAGTGTTTTTAATGCACACTGCCCAGCACCGGTGGTATTTTATAAAAAATGGTACAAAATATAATTGCTAAAATCCTGCTATTTCCCTTTTCGCTGTTGTATGGACTCGGCGTGAGCGGACGTGATTTTTTTTATCGAACGGGCATGTTGAAAAGTGTAAAATTTAACATTCCCCTTATTTCGGTAGGCAATTTATCGGTAGGTGGTGCCGGCAAAACGCCACATATTGAATATTTAGTCCGATTATTAAAAGATTATGTAAATATCGCCACGCTGAGTCGAGGGTACGGACGCAAAACCCAAGGGTATTTGCTGGTGCAAGCGAATGCCACTGCCGAACAGGTAGGTGATGAACCTTTACAGTTCAAAAGAAAATTTCCTGATCTGACGGTTACAGTTGCCGAAAGCCGGGCTTTTGCTATACCACGTCTTTTATCAGAAGCACCTGATACTCAAGTTATTCTACTGGATGATGCTTTTCAACACCGCGCCGTTACGCCGGGTTTAAATATTTTACTGACTGAGTACAACCATCCTTTTACCCGTGATTGGCTCTTGCCTTCCGGGCGCTTACGCGAATGGCGCTCCTCCTATAAACGAGCGGATGTGATCGTAGTAACCAAGTGCCCACCCAATTTGCAGCAAAGCGAACATACCCGCTTGCTCAATGAAATCAAGCCCTTTCCGCATCAGCAGGTTTTCTTTTCCTATTATGATTACAGCAAACCTTACTTTATTTTTAATCCTTCGCTGATCGCGCATTTGCAAGAAGACTGGCAGGTGGTGGTCATTTGTGCCATTGCCCGCACGGATTATCTGGTTCAATATTTACAGGAGAAAGTGGAATCCGTCACGCTGTTGGAATTTGAAGACCATCATTTTTTCACTGCGGATGATATGCAGGAATTAAAACGCTCTTTTGATCAATTGCAAGGACAAAAGAAAATTATTCTCACTACGGAAAAAGACGCGACTCGCCTCGAACTACATTACAATTTTTTAAAAGAAAATCAATTACCCGTATTCGCATTGCCGGTACAAGTGCAATTTCACTTTGGTGAAGGCGAAAAATTTGATCAATTGATCAAAGATTTTCTATTAGAATTCCAAGTGTAGTTTTTGACATATTAAAATTACAGATACACAATCAATTTAAAATCAGCCGCCTGCTTTCTCCAACTCTTGTGGATGCCAAAACAAGCGGTCAAAATCCTTTACCCGATCATTCACAATGGCGACGCCTTCCTGCTCCAGTAATTCTTGCATCAGCGACGGTGGATTGAAATGGTGGCGGCCACTGAGTTCGCCCTTGCGGTTGACCACCCGATGTGCAGGCACACCGTCACCTTCGCGGCAATTGTTCAGCGCCCAACCTACCATGCGTGCTGCACCAAGCGCCAGATAGTCGGCAATTGCGCCATAGGTAGTCACGCGCCCATAGGGCACCTGACGGGTAATTTCAAAAACCATTTCAAAATAATTTGCCGACTGTTTATTCATTGAAATACAATATTTTGTCGTTCAAAATGTATTGCCACCTATGCTGACAAGATAAAATATAAATTTGATAAAATCATTCTAACAATGGTCATCCAGGATCCATCGTTTACATTTGAAAAGTAGCATGATTGTTATAAAATCATTTTTTTCAATATTTTACTAAAGTCCAACCTAAGAATCTTTACTTTTGTCATTAGATGAACATTTTTAAAATAAAAATTTTCTATCATAAATGCTGAAAACAACGGTGTTAGCCGGACCCATTACCAACTTGACCGATGCCCGTTATTTTGCGGCGCGCGAGGCAAAGTGGCTGCTTTTTGATTTTGAGCCTACTTCGGAAACGTACCTTGATCCGCAAAAAATGAGTGCCATCCGCGAGTGGGTAGATGGTGTAAAGATCGTCGGCGCATTTGAATTGACCGAAGCCTACGAAATTCGGGAAAATATAGCAAAGTGGCAATTAGATGCCATACAATTGGGCATGTTGACACCGGTAGAAACCGTAATAGAACTGCAAGCGAATGTGCCGGTATTTAAAGAAATTGTGATAGAACGTACAACGAATTTTGAAAATTTGATGTCTATACTGGAATCCTGGCAGCCCTTCGTACAATTTTTTGTGTTAAATTTTTATAAAAATGGAATTAGCTGGGGGCAGTTAAATGATAGCGATTTATTATCTGTCCACACTTTAACAAAACTTTTACAAAATTTTCCGATAGTGTTGGGGATTGATTTGCAATTAGAAGTGTTAAAAGGAATGGAAGATATGTTACTTTTTTCCGGTTTGTACGTCAAAGGAGAAGCAGAAGAGAAAATCGGATACAAATCGTTTGAAGAATTGGATGCAATTTTCGATTTACTGGAGGCTTAAAACAATGTATGGACGTATTTAACGTTATTTGATATATAGGATATTTTTATTTTGTAAATTCTTTTTGTATTTTTGCCTAAGAGACAAATTTTTACAGATTAAACCGGTTTAGCGTTTCCCAAATTTTTTTTTGGTACGGTATTTGAAACGCAACGCATTAAATTCACATTTAATAAAAAACATTCTTATGAGAAAGCAAAAAAATGAAGGCATTGTTCTCAAGAAAGGGAAGAATAATGTAGAACTGGATTACGCGGAACTCCGCAAAGCTGTATTGGTACTACGTGCCATTAACCACAAATTGCGTCAACGCATTGTTGATTTGTTGGAAGAAAACGGTCATATGACTGTTACGGACATCTACATCAAGTTGCGCCTGGAGCAGTCGGTGGCTTCTCAGCACCTGGCTATTCTGCGCCGTGCCGGTGTGGTAATTACGGAGCGTCAAGGCAAATTTATCCATTATTCACTGGATAAAGATCGCTTGGCTCAGATTGCCGGTCTGGTGGAAGAACTGGCAGCATAAACTTGTTTATTGGTAAATATTGTTTATTTTCGCATTAGTCCAAACAAAAGCTGTGAGGAGTTGGACGCTTCACAGCTTTTTGTTTTTTCCAAAACTACACGGGAGGCTGAAAATCAGTTAGTTGTGATTTTATAACATCATAACTGACTTAAAATGAGCTTGCAAGCATTGCTGAAAAAGCGATGAATTTGCCAGTTATTTTTTTGTTCTAGTTTGGAAAAAACAAAAAAAAATGCATATTTGCTAATTAATTCCATAACTACACACAAATTATAAAACTATGAGAAAGGCAAAGGTTAACATTAACCACGATCAGCTACAAGAATCTTCTGACATTTTGCGTGCTATTGCACATCCACTACGCTTGAAAATCCTCGAATTTATTGACCAGAACGACATGATTAATGTGAATAAAATTTATAATACGCTCAACCTGGAGCAATCCATCACCTCGCAGCACCTGCGTATTCTGCGCAATGCCGGTCTGGTGAAAACGGAGCGCGACGGTAAATTTATTCACTACAGCATTGACTATGACAAGATTAAGAATACCGTGGCAGCAGTAAGTGCTTTTTTGGAGCAGCCGAAGCAAAAAGTGGCTTAATTTCTTATAGTCAATTTAACATGTCAGCTATTTGATGCCGTTTAAACGCATCTATAATCTTGGCAATCAATTTTTCAAAAAATAAAGAGCAGTACTGGTACGCCAGTCTGCTCTTCATTTTATAAACTCTTTATTTCAGCTAGGGCTTCACTTCTTTGCCATTCATTCCTTTGTTTTTCACGTGCTTATCGAGCCAGCTAGTCATTTCCCAGAGCATGTGCATCACTGATTCCTTAGCGCGGTAGCCGTGGCTTTCGTGCGGTAGCAGTACCAGCCGTGCCGTTGCGCCATGACCTTTCAAAGCTGCGTAAAAACGCTCACTTTGGATCGGGAAAGTACCAGAATTATTGTCGGCTTCACCGTGAATCAGAAGGATAGGCTCTTTGATTTTATCCGCATAATAGAAAGGCGACATCTTCGCATAGACATCGGGTGCTTCCCAGAAGGTGCGTTCTTCACTTTGAAAGCCAAATGGCGTCAAGGTTCGATTGTAAGCACCGCTGCGAGCGACCCCCGCCGCGAACAAATCGGTGTGTGCCAATAAGTTAGCAGTCATAAAGGCACCATAGGAGTGTCCGCCCACGGCAATACGGTTGCGGTCAGCGACGCCCATCGTCACTATTTTATTCACCGCCGCCTCGGCGTTCATACGGATTTGCTCTACAAACGTTTCGTTTGGCTCCTTATCGCCTTCGCCTATAATAGGCATACTAAAATTATCAAATACCGCATAACCCTGCGTCACCCAGTAGATGGGCGAACCCCAGTTCAAACGGGTAAATTCATACGGTGAACTCGTCACCTGACTAGCGGCGTCGGCGCTTTTAAACTCACGCGGGTACGCCCACATAAACACCGGAAGCGGTCCATCTTTTTCTTTATTATAACCCTTTGGTAAATAGAGCGTTCCGGTCATTTCCACTCCATCGGTACGTTGATATTTAACCAATTCTTTTGTAACGCCTTCAAGCGACTGATAGGGATTCGCAAAATTGGTCAGTTGCGTCAATTTGCCCGTTTTCCAATTGCGCAAAAAGAAATTTGGCACGTCTTTTACCGATTCGCGGCGGGTGAGTATGAGATGATTTTTCAAATCCAAGATACCGACCGGAATTTCGTAGTAGGGTGCTTCCGAACGCCACAAGCGCTTGGATTGTTTGGATGCCAGATCAAATTCATCTACAAAAGGGCGGTTCCCTTCAGGAGAAGCCCCTAATCCACTGAGGTACAAAGTCTTACCACCGTTTGCGGTTAATAACACAAGCCGACCGTATTGATTGCGTTGGGTTTCAAATTTACCGGGATCATTGTAACTATCTTCGTAAGAACGATCAAACAGGACCGTTTTGCTGGCAGCAGGCTTATTTGGACTCCAACTGCTGGTAATTTGCTGGCGCGTTGCCCACCAGCTTTCGTAAGCAATTGCCAGATTGCCGTCGCCCCAGGTGATGCCGCCATACCGCAACTTGAAGCCAATCCCTTCTTTGGCAGCATCGGCAAAGGGGGCTTCGAGGTAGAACATTTTATCCCGAATCTCCACATTTTTCTTGGGATCGCCGCCATCCTGGGCTTCTACCCAATACAATGCAGCAGGTGCATCGGCTCGCCAGGTAAAATTACGCGGACCTTCGCGCACGGCATTGAAGCCTTTTGGTAAATTCTCCGTTAGTGGCACATTGGCGACGGTGCGAATTTTTTTACCCGATTTATCATATAAATTCACCTCCTGCGGGAAATTAGTATAAGGTACTAAATAAGAAAAAGGCTTTTGCAAAGTTGTAAGCAGAACATAATTGCCATCGGGCGACACGCTGAATCCTGTGTGCATTCCTGGATTACCAAAAGGCGTCGTTTTGCTGGTGTTTACATCAAGCAACCAGAGCTGCGCATTGGCATAGTATTCAAACAAACTTTCATCATACGGATTCTTCAGCAAATCCTGGTAAGTACGCACGGGTGCCACTTCACCGTCGTTCGCTTGTAATACCGGACCCTTGGGCACGGTGGGTTCTTTAGGCGTTTCACCACGATTGGTTAAAATAGTTTTATATAAAATCGATTGATTATCAATCCATTCATAAGCACTTCCCATCGCGTCATTTACAATAGCGTCGGTTTGCCGGGTTGCCACTGCCGTTGCAATGTTGACCGTCCAAAGTTCAATCCCATTTTCCAGGCTATTAATAAAGGCAAATTTAGACCCGTCGGGCGACCAGCTTACTTCGTCAATGCGCACATTTAGTGGTAAACCCGTGATTTCGCGTTCTTTACCTGTCGAGATGGATTTGATTTTCAAACCGTCGTAAGAGTTGGCACGGCTGCTGCCATTGTTTTTAGGATTGATGCGAATACCGGCGAGGCGTAGTTCGGGTTGCGCTACTTCCTCGATAGATGGCAGACTCGGCAGGCTCAACAAGAGCATCCATTGCTTGTCAGGACTAAGGCTCACGCCGGGTGTCGGTGCGGCGTTCACCAAATCAGCGATTGTTTTTGGCGGTGTTTGGTAGGTCATATTTTGTTGGGCAAAAGTAAGCTTGCACAGGCAACTCATTGCCAGCGTCAGTATGATAAAGCTTTTTTTCATAAAAACAAATTTGTTTATAAAATGGACAGTTATTTGGAAATGATTTTTCCCAAAATAGCATAATATAGGTGTATTTTAGATTAAAACAGTGGGTTTTTTGACACTTGTATCCAGTAAATTGTCTTATCCTGCCTAAAAGGAGTCGTTTAACCCCTTGAAACTTAAAATGTTAAAACCACTAATACCAGAGAAAACATTTTATTCGCACTTATAATTTGTACAGCAAGCAATATTTGAGACAGCGTATTCGTATTTTAAGCCGGAAATTGCTTTGGCTTGTTGTAAATTTGTAACTTGGAATGTAGCACAAGCTTTGCGGCTGCGGACGGGGCATCCCGATGATTATCGGTAGAGTCAAAAAAGCAAAGTAAATCCTGTGTTATAAATTTATGAGGATATTCATTACCATTTTGTGAAGAATCTGATACCACACTTTATTCAGGAACAGCAACGGCAAGGCAGGTCGAAAGGGCAA
>JBKBWT010000065.1:0-20291 GCA_046314415.1 Saprospiraceae bacterium | reverse complement strand
ATCTCAGTCGTTTTCTTCTTTCACATTGGCAAAGGTGCGAATTACATTTCGGGAATGATAAATGGAAATTTGTAATAATTTCTCCAATTCATGATACGTTTGCTCCGCAAAAGGTAATAACTCGTCAATACGCCAGGATTTTACATAATGTCGCCCGGTAATTGGATTAATAATGCCCGCAGCTGCTTTGGAAGACGAACCGATATGATGATTATCAATTATTATTACATTCTGACCGGCTTTTAATAAAAAATAACTCAATAAAGTCCCTGCAATACCCTGACCAACAATGATATACGTTTGACGTTCATTATTTAATATTTCTTGTTTTTCGTTTAATACTTGCTGTTTATTATTAGACATTTGGATTTGATATTCAAAAGTTTAAAGTTTAAAAATCGTAAATCGTAAATCGTACTTCTAAAGCTTTTCCCACTCCAATCTTAATTTTTTCGGAAATTTACTGACAACCAGATCATAAGAATGGTCAATTAATTCACATAACAACCGATCATCCAAACTGCCCTCAAACGATACCGTATTCCAATGTTTTTTGTCGGTATGATATCCGGGTATAATTTCCGGGTACTGCTCACGCAATTCGATGGCACGATCGGGATCACATTTGAGCGTAACGGTGAATTCAGCATTATCTAAACCCGTAATAGCGAACATCTTACCCATTACTTTAAATACTAATGTTACCTCATCAAAAGGAAACGTTTCTTCTACTCCTTTTTTTGCCAGGCAATACGCCTGAAATTCCTCGATATTCATGTCATGATATTTTTATTCAGCGTTATTTACTTTAAAGTTATCATATAACAATTTTTAACAATACAATATTTGGCAACAATCTGAGAATCATCGTCTTAAAAAAAACAGCTATCGTCGAAATAAACTGATTTTTCTTTACATTTGCCAATACCTTGCGCACTAAAAACCCAATTCAATGAAAAGCCTGAACGCACTATTAAGTTTTATTTTTCTGATCGTCGGCAGCCTCCAAGCCAATGATTCTACTAAGGTACACTCTATTTTTGATGATTTTTACCAGCCGGATCAAGTTGTGGAAGTTACTTTACAATTTGATTGTAAACAACTGATTCGCCAAAAGGAAAAACAGGAAAAATTTCCGGCAACCATCACTTACCAACGCCCTAACGGCGAAAGTGTTACGCGTGCGATTCAGGTAAAAACGCGCGGTAAATTACGGCTCAATGTGTGTACTTTCCCACCTCTTAAACTGGATTTTGATAAAGATGAGCTAAAAAATGAAAATTTCTTAGCAGAATTCGATGATCTTAAACTAGTAACGCATTGCCAAAATGTTAAATTTAATGATCGTCAGGTTTTGAAAGAATTACTGGCTTACCGATTGTATAATATTATTAGTGACTATAGTTTGCGTGCGCAATTATTGCGTATTAAATATCTGGATGCCCAGGGAGCGCTTTTTGCTGATGAATACGCACTCTTGCTGGAATCGGAAGAGGCGCTGGCATACCGCATGAATTGCCGGAAGAGCGAGAAAATAATTGAAAATATCAGTGAATTACAATCTGATATTTATAATAAAATGGTGCTTTTTCAATATATGATTGGCAACGTGGACTGGCATATCAGAGCACAACATAATGTAACTTTCTTTAAATCATTAGGCGCTGGTTTTCGGGTCATTGTGCCTTATGATTTTGATTATTCGGGGGTAGTGAGTGCCTCTTATGCCGTGCCGGACGAACGCGTAGGACAAAAATTTCTGGGCGAGCGGGTCATGGTGAGCAATTTTACAGATGAAGCCGCCATGCAGTCAGCAGTACAGTATTTTATAGAAAAAGAGGAAAACATTATACAAACGTGTAATAATTTTAGCACCCTTTCCCCCGAAGAGCGCCAAACCGTCATAAAATATTTAGCGCCGTTTTTTGAATTTATTAAAACCCCCAATCTAAAATCCGGCAAATTCGTCAATCATGGCGGCATCAAATAAGCTTGCGCATATGCAGTAAATTGCCTAATTTGGAGCTTTCGATCACTCGACGCTCAACCAATGGCTCAATTAACACTCGTTTTCCTGCTGGCTTTCGGCATAGCACAGGCGTTGCTACTAATATTATATTTATGTAATAAACGCAGTAAAACACCGGCAAATTTTTATTTATTATTACTTTTGTTGGTATTCAGCTTACAAATACTGGTAAAAATTATCAGCAAATCCTGGCTGATGGATCATATCTTGTTGGTGTATAAATTATCTTACATCCTCCCCTTGCTCACCGGACCGCTCCTGCTATATTTTACATACGCTGCGACACAGGAAAAATGGACCTTCCGCTGGCAGGACGGATTTCATTTAGTCCCTTTTATAATAAGTCTCCTGGCATTAATTAATTTTATATTTTTTCCGTATAATGATGTGGCGCTGCGTTTTATGCCTTCTTATCGCCTGGGGCATCTCCTCGAATTGGGCGTTCAGTTAATGAGCCTTGGCTTATACATGTGGTGGTCATTGCAATTGGCGAAGGATTCATTTTTAAGAAATTTTATATTTATAACTAGCAGCCTATCAATATCAACCGCGATTGGTTTTAAATTTTTATACCTCACGCATCCGCTTTATTATGAATGGCGCTGGACGTTTATTCTACTGACGCTTTATATTTATTGGGTCACCTATCTCTTATTACAAAATCGCTTTGATTTTAATATTAGTAATAAAAAATATAATAATTCGGGTTTGACTCCAGCCGATCTGATTTTATTGCAAAAAAAATTACAACAACTCATGGAAACCCAACAGCCTTATTTAAACAGTCAACTCAATATTGAAGCCTTAGCCCGGCAACTGCATATTTCCCGTCATCATCTCTCGCAAGTACTCAATGAAGGTTTACAAAAAACGTATCATGATTTTGTAAATGAATATCGGATTGAAGCCGCTAAACAGTTATTACATAATCCGCAAAAACAACATTATTCTATTGCGGCTATCGCCTTTGAAGCAGGTTTTAATTCTTTATCCAGTTTTAATCAGGTATTTAAAAAACATTGTCAACTGACCCCTTCCGAATTTCGGCAACAGGCAAATTATTATACAAAAATTGCTTCTAATTAACATGTAAATAAAGAAAGTCGCGAATCATTAATTTCTTCAGCCAACATTTTGGAGCAAATTAAAAGTTAAAATGCGTTAAAATGCTTCCAAACCGAGCGGATTGGGAACGGGAAGTTGCATAAATATTCATTTTGCCGTAAAAAGCTATGAAAATTAAATTATTAGTATTTTTATTATTAATCACAGCCGAAAAAAGGCTATGCAGCCAGCCCGAAGGGCGGCACCTGGAAATGATTGCGTATAATAATGCGACGCAAATCGTTTATTTATATGGTGGCGCTGCTCTTCAAGATAAAAATTGGATAGAACCGACCAACCTTTGGGTATATCATAAAGGTGCCTGAACCGAAGTAAATAACAATGTAAATCCGGGCAATAGAAGAGCACAAGGAATGCTGTTTTTTAAGGATAAATTATATGTTTATGGCGGGGCAAGAAGTCTTACCCCGCAGCGTGATACCACGCTTCAGGATTTATGGAGTTGGGACGGGAAAAAATGGGAATTTGTAGTCAACGGACCAGCTTTGGAAACGCCCTATTTAGTTAACATCAAAGGAGATTTAACCTTGTGCGGCTATCCTGATAGCGATCATAAAGATTTTGAAATCTGGCAATTCAAAAAAAAACAGTTTAAAAAAATATTTTATTATAAAGATATTAATATTGATCGAGGACAGGGTCCTTTAAAAGTTTCTCAAAAGGACAACCAGATCATTACTGCTAATTTTCAAGGAGATACACTTTGTATTTATTCTTTATATAAAGAAGTGAAAGTAACCTATTGTAGCCCGATCCCCAATCGAACGCGCTTCGGCTTCATCTGGCAGCCACAGCATAAAAAATATTATTTGTTTGGAGGTAGAAATGAAAGTGGCGATCTAAATGATTTCTGGCAGATTGATGAAGCCGGCAACGCGCAGAAATTACCTGATGTTAACTTGCCCGAACCACGCAGCGCCTTTTCCTGGCTTACTACTTCCACCGGTATGTTATTATATGGTGGTGTTTTAAAAAATGGTGCCGTCCTTAGCAATGAATTATTTCAATATAATAATTCCTGGCAAAAACTAAAATAATATTTACGTAAAGTATTGCTAATCCGCTCGGATTGGAAGTGCAAGCCAGGTAAACTGCCTATTTTTCGGATATTATTTAAATAATGATTAAAGCTATGAAAATGAAAATGCTGCCAGCCTTTTTGGCTATAGGAATGTTTTTTGCTGCTACGCCAGTATTTAGCCAAGCATTTGACCCTGCCGCGCCGCATCTGGTCTATCAGTCACCGGAAATGAATCAAGTAAAGGTGCAGGAAAATATTATTTACAAAACACTAAATGACACGACCCGCAATTTTGATATTTATTACCCTCCGGGTTATAATATTAAAAATAACCAACAACTACCGGTCGTACTTTTTATGAATGTGGGCATTCCCGCTATTCCCGACTGGAATATTTATAAAGATTGGGCGAAAGCCATGGCAATCACCGGTATGATCGCGGTTACATATCAAAGTTATCAGCATTCAGCAATGCAGGATGCCGACCACATCATAACCTATTTACGGCAAAACGCAGTAAAATTGGGCATTGATGCAGATAAAATAGGCGTTTGGGCTTGTTCTGCCAATGTAAGTATTGGATTGCCTATGGTAATGCAACCCGACCGAAATTACATTCGCTGTGCCGCTTTTTATTATGGAATGGTGAATCAACCCATCACCAGAGAAGATATTCATTTACAAATTGTAAAAGCCGGAGCAGATAGTTATAATTTAAATCAGGGTATTGATGCTTTTGTAAAAAAAGCCATTGATGAAGAATTGAATTTGGATTTTATTCATTATTTGGAAGCGCCGCATGCTTTTGATGCCTTTACCGATACCGACCGTTCGCGTCAGGTAATCCAGCAAACACTGGCTTTTTTCAAAAATAATTTATTGGGAAAGCTTCCTCCGCTTGGCCAGCAGTCGGTTGTTTGGACAGCCAAAAAAATCCGAGAACAAGCTTTAGCTCATAATAGTTCTGGAGAAATTATTACACAAATTCGCCAGGAATATAATAAAATTCTACAGCAGCCCGCTTACATGCGCTTTTATAATCGCGTAGTAGATGAAAATTTATTAATTGGCATCGGTTATGAGTTGCTCCAGCAAAATAAAGCGGAATTAGCCATTCAATATTTCCAACTCGGCACCGAATTATTTCCCACCTCTCCGAATGCCTTCGACAGCCTCGCCGATTCCTATGAAAAAAATGGGAATACGGAAAAAGCATTACAAACGACCTTGAAAGCCCAGGAATTACTGGCAAATTTTCAACATCCAAATCCGGATTTTGTCAATCGAATTCGGCAAAGTATTGAAGATAAATTAAAAAGATTAAAATAATAATATTAAACGAATAAATAATATTACATGAATAATCCTACCCTATTTACTATAGGCATCATAAATCTGTTTTTTTCTTTATCACTTATTGCCCAAACACCAGCTTTTCCAATGCTTCGCGGCAAATATTTCGGGCAACGGGTGCCAGGAATGTCCGCCGAGCTTTTTGCACCGGGTATCATTACAACAGATGCCAACGAGCATAGCGCCCCCGCATTTTCTTCCGATGGAAAGGTGGTACTTTGGGCAGTAATGGATCGTAATTACAAAGGTCATTTCTATGAAATGAAATCTATAAAAGGGGTATGGTCAAAGCCTGCAAGCCCGGCTTTTGTTGATACCACTGCCGATCATTACTATCCTGCTTTTTCGCCAGATGGCAAAACATTATATTTCAGTTCACGCAGGAGCGCACCGGCAGGCTATCCGGAAGGCAAAGGCAACAGAATCTGGTCAACTGCTAAGACTGACGAAGGCTGGGCGGCACCCATTCCTTTTGATACCAGCGTTTCTAAGGCACAGGAATTTTCCCATTCCATCTCCAAAAAAGGAACACTCTATTTTTCGGCTGTATCCAGTGACGGCGCAAATATGGACATTTATAAAGCAGAAAAAACCGCGAATGGCTACGCAAAACCCGTTCCACTTCCACATGGCATCAATAGTGCCGGTTATGAAGATGGTCCTTACATATCTCCGAATGAAGATTTCCTGATTTTTGAATCTACCCGCCCCGCAGGCATCGATGGTAGCCATGATTTATATATTGTTTTTCAAGATAAAAAGGGGCATTGGGGCACCCCCATTAATATGGGTCCTAAAGTTAACTCCGCAGGCATGGAGCGCTTTCCGCGCTTATCACCGGATGGCAAATATTTATTTTTTGGCAGCAACCGAGATCAATCAAATGGCAAAGTAGGCTTCGATATTTACTGGATAGATGCAAAGATTATTAAAGCATTAAAGCAAATGGCGCTAAAAAATTAAGTCCGAATATAAAGCTTTTTGATTTTCAGCCGCTTAGTTTATTCAACTATTGGCAGTCAACTCCACCTGGAGCGAGCAGGATAAAAATGCGATGAAGGCAACATTATTCGATAAGGTCAAGCAGATCAATGATAAATAAAGTAAAATGATATTTAATTCGATGTAAATATTTAATGAAAGAGTAATATTTTTTTTGTAATAATCTGATCAAAAAGAAAGGAATTATAAGCTATTGTATTTTATACTTATCGAGTATTGTTACATTCATCATAACAAATGCGGTTTATGGGCAAGAAAATATAAAACAGGAAAAATCACCCGGACTAAGAGCAACCCACTGTATGATATACGATGAAAAAAATAAAAAAGTCGTGCTGCTGAATGGCACTTATCCGGCGATACAACCTGCATCAGGATTGACGGAGCTATGGACATGGGATGGTAAGAACTGGAATAATATAAACAATTCGAATAATGTAAATAATTCAGGACCGCCGGCACGCTATGTAAGCACTGCAGTTTATGATACACGCCGCCATAAAATAATATCATACGGGGGCAGAGTTGGTAAACAGGAAACCATTCGTGGTGATACCTGGGAGTGGGATGGGAAAAAATGGCAGGCAATGAGCGACACCAGTATCGGCAGGCGAGATCATGCGATGATGGCTTATGATGTAAAAAGAGGTAAAACGGTTGTTTTTGGTGGTGGAAAATTTCCCAGGACAAGGCCCTGGGCAAGAGACACTTGGGAGTGGGACGGCAAAAAATGGGAATTAAAAGATACGGCGGGTCCGTTGGGTCGGGTGGCAGCGATGGCATATCATAAAAAAAGTAAAAATGTAATACTTTTTGGTGGCGTAGGAGAACCTCCGGTTCCGGGTCAGGAGCAACCCTTATATCAAGATACCTGGGCATGGGATGGAAACAAATGGAAAAAATTAAGCGAGTCACTAGATACACTTACGAGGCATATGATAAAAATGGCAACTTTACGCAAAGAACGGAATGGAATGAACGGGGTGAAGCTACCAGCATTTTAAAAATGGAATTTTATTATAGAAATTAACAGGAATTATAATAATATTTTCAATACTCAACCAGGTTTAAATTACAACAAACTATTGATTTTTAATTATTTATATTTTAAGCCGCACTATCTTATTTCAATTTGGCATTATTATTTATCCGACTAAAGTAGCAATTATTATATATAGTATTAAAGAGGATTTTTGACCCTTTGGGAGCTTCCCGGAGGGTTTTTCATTTAGAATTTGGTATAATATCGCGGTTGCGACATTTAAAAATGCCAAATGTAACCGCTGTAACATCTTTCCAATTATTTCTCCTCCATCTTTGCAGTAAAAAATAAAACATCATGAAAATCACATCGCTTGTATTATTACTTGTATTTAGCTGTTTATCAGCACTTCATGCGCAAAATGAGGCTACAAAGCATTATAATATTGACCAACATAAAGTAGCGCTGGAAGGTTACGATCCGGTTTCCTATTTCACTGAACAAAAGCCACAAAAGGGTAACAAAACTTTTGATTATACGTACAAGGGGGTGACTTATTATTTTAAAAATGATAATAATAAACAAGCATTTATTAAAAATCCGACTAAATATGAGCCGGCTTATGGTGGCTGGTGTGCATTGGCGATTGCCAAAAATGGCGAAAAAGTAGCGGTTGATCCTTTATCGTATAAAATCAGCGATGGCAGGTTATTATTATTTTATAAAACTGCTTTTTATAGTGCGCTGAATAACTGGAATAAAGATAAAACGCCGGAGAGTGAATTACTAAATAAAGGTGATCAATATTGGAAAAATATTATTCAGCAATAAAAGAAATAATGCTATTATGAACCAATATCAGTATAAACAACTGTAAATCAATTCAATAGATACAATTTATTATATTTTCAATATTTAAGCCTTTTCATTGCAAAATCAGTATAATATCTAAAATCAAGATAAAATGCAAAAGACCACTAAAATTATTTCCTGGATAGCCCGTATCGGTGCAGCCGTTATTTTGCTACAAACGCTGTTTTTTAAATTCACCGCGCACCCCGATAGTGTGTACATTTTCAGCGAGTTAGGGGTAGAACCTTACGGTAGAATCGGGCTGGGTGTAATAGAACTGATCACCGCGATTTTATTGCTTATTCCGCGCACTGTTTGGATCGGCGCAGTGATTGGTTTGGGCATTATCAGCGGCGCTATTTTTGCACATTTGACCCAATTGGGCATCGTACTGGAGTATGATGGTAAAAATGACGGCGGTGGATTGTTTATGCTAGCCGTAGCTACATTTGTGTTATGCGCCATTATTCTTTATTTACATCGTGCCGAAATTCAGATTCCGGGTATAAAGTCGAAACAAATTGCATAAATTTTTAATAATGCAAATTGAATTTAAAAATTTTCTTCCCGCAACCCTCATTCCCTCAAGGGACGATCCACACGCGCGTGGATACCCTTTAGGGATAGGGTAAGCGAAAGCAATTAACTGGACCCAATGCACTTTTAATAATAGGAGTTATATTTTATAATAACAAGGGGGTATTTTGTAATAAAACGCACCCTTATTATATAAATTTCACGACAAACTTTCTTTGCTTTCGGGCAGTGCAATCGGCTTTTTTCCAAATTTTGTATTGATAAAAAAGACACCGGTGAGCATAATGGCAGCAGCAATCAGGGTCTGAGAGGTCAGTTTTTCACTGTTGAGCGCCCAGCCCAGCAACACTGCAATGACCGGATTCACATAGGTACTGGTAGAGACTTTTTCGGGCGAAACCCGCACCAGCAGGTAATTAAAGGCAGAGAACGCCACGATAGAACCCAGGATAAGCAGGTACCACCAGGATAAAATGGATTTGGTAGAAACAGCGCTCCACGTAAAGGTTTGATATTCACCACTTAATAAACTCGCCAGCAGTAGGAATACTCCGCCAGCTAACATTTGCATACCCGCCACCAGCGCCGAAGATTTTGGTAAATCCGCCCGACTCACAAAAATCATAGAATACGCCCAGGCAAAAATACTGACAAAAATAATTACGATTCCTATTACGGTCTGCCGATCTACTAGGAACGTATCTTGATTTACTAAAAGTGTAACACCGATGATTCCCAGGAAGATACCTACAATACTATTCCAATTGGGACGAATACCATGAATTGCCCACATGAGTAAAACGACAATGAGCGGATCAGTTGATACAATCAACGCTGCAATGCCGGTGTCCACGTATTGCTCTGCCCATACCACCGCGCCGGTGCCGATCGACAAAAGTAAAACACCGGAAATAATGCCATTGCGCCATTGTCGCAGCGTAGGTCGGGGTAATTTCATGCCCCAGGCGATGCCAAACATAATCAAGCTTGCCACCACAAATCTTGATCCTGACATGAGCATAGGCGGGATGGTCTGAATGGCAAAGTAATTGACCAGGTAAGTCGAACCCCACACAATATAAATAATGGCGAAAGCAATAATGATGCGCCAAGTGTCCTGATTTGGCATATAATATATTTTTAAATGGTCGAGTGAATATCGGGAAAAACCTTTTTATCGCTGGAAAAGTTTCTTTACGGAACCTTTCTTAGCCCAAAGACATTTTCTAATTTTGACGAGGAATTGTCTTGTCCTTTGATAAACCCTTGATAATCATCATTTTTTCTGGTCTCGTAGTTCAATGGACAGAATAGAAGTTTCCTAAACTTTTGATCCTGGTTCGATTCCAGGCGAGACCACCAAAAATTTTTAAAAGAGTTGAGTTTCAACTGCTAGCAAACAGGATTTTTATTAAAGAATAAAATATCGAAAAAACTACTAAAATTTAACTTTTATTTCAAGCAACTAACTACTACCTTTACCAGTCCCAAGACACGCCTATTCATTCAAGGATTTACTCAGAATTTCGCTTTCAGGACTTCTTTTACCAAGAAAAGAAAGCATGTTTAAACATTATAGGGTATCTTTACCTTATGTCACGGTAATTTGCTTCATATGAAAAAAGTTTTAGTCGCCTGTGTTGGGAATTCCAGCCGCAGCCAAATAGCAGAAGGGTATTTGCAGTTCTACGGCATTGGTAAAGCCAAGTACTGTAGCGCCGGGCTCCATCCGACCAAGGTGCATCCGCTGGCGGTGCAGGTCATGGCAGAAGATAACATCGATATTAGCCAGCAAAAATCAAAATCTTTTGAGGCGTTTAAAAATCAACACTTCGATTATGTGCTTTCCATGTGTGAAGAAATTACGACGCAGCTCCCTGATTATATTAGTGCGGATCAAAAATTAGATTTATACGTTCCGGACCCCGCTGCTTTCCAAGGCTCCGAAGAGGCAACTTTGCAGTATTTTCGGCTAATACGGGATCAAATAAAATCTAATATTTTAAAATTTATAGGTAAAGAACTCATTTCCAATCAATTATCAGCCTCATCTTAATTTTATTGCAAAATTGGCGATTACTTTTGGGATCACAAGCGCCGCATTATCTTTGGCGTTAAAAAACCAAGATGCAAGAGCTGCCTTATCTCAAACGCGATATTAGCTGGCTGGATTTCAACCATCGTGTACTACAAGAAGCTCAGGATCAACGGGTTCCGTTGTATGAACGCATTAAATTTCTTGCGATTTATAGCTCCAATCTGGATGAATTTTTCCGGGTGCGGGTGGCAGCCCTGCGTAGTTTCAAGGAATTGAAAAAGAAAACCCGACGCGTGCTGGAGCTTAAACCCAAAAAGGAACTGCGCGAAATCCGACAGATTGTACAAGCACAACAACAGCAGTTCGGACGCATTTTTCGCCACGAAATTCTGCCGGAGTTACGCCGACAAGGCATCTATCTCCTTGATGCACAGGCTTATACACAGGCACAACACGCCTTTGCCCGCCAATATTTTACTGAGCAGATCAAGCCTTTATTAAAACCCGTTTTTTTAAAAGAAGAGCATGACGCACCCTTCCTGGAAAATGCCGCCCTGTATTTTGTGGTTCAATTTCAACACACCGATGCCCTGGCAATCGTAAATATTCCTTCCAATCATTTACCACGTTTTATAATATTGCCAGATTCAGGTGATCAATATCATATTACTTTTTTAGACGATATTATAAAAGCGAATCTACATTTAATTTTTGAACAGCCGGTTGCTGCTGCTTACGCCATCAAACTGTCGCGCGATGCCGAATTGGATTTAGCCGATGAATACCAGGGCGATTTGCTCGAAAAAATCAAAAAAAGCCTGAAAAAGCGGCACATTGGCTTGCCAACCCGCTTTTTATTCGATAGTGAAATGCCGCAGGAATTGCTGGAACGATTAAAAATTTTATTCAATATTACAAAGAATGATTTAATTCCCGGCGCTCGTTATCATAATTTCAATGATTTTTTCACTTTCCCTAATCCATTAAAAGACAGCAATTTACACGATATTCCTTTACCGCCACTCTCCCACCCTGACCTGGAACAGGCGGAATCATTATTAACCGCAATACAGCACAAAGACCATTTATTACATTTTCCTTATCATAAATTTGATTATGTCACTCGCCTGATTGCGGAAGCTGCCCTGGATGCCCAAGTACGCAGCATTCGCATGACGCTGTACCGCATTGCCAGTGCCTCTGCGATTGTAGAAGCCTTGCTAAAAGCCTGTAAATCAGGCAAAAATGTAGTCGTTTTTATTGAAGCGAAAGCGCGTTTTGACGAAGAAAACAACCTGCAATGGGGCGCTCGCCTGGAAAAAGCCGGCGCCAAGGTGCATTACAGCCAACCGGGCATCAAAGTACACAGCAAATTGCTCCTCATCAGTCGGGAAACAGAAGGACAACTGCAACATTACGCCTACATCGGCACGGGAAATTTCAATGAAAAAACCGCCAGATTATACACCGATCATGCCTTACTCACGGCGGATCAGCGCCTAAGCGCAGAAGTGCTACAAGTATTTGATTATCTGGAAGATAGTACAGAAAGTACGTTCCACCATTTGCTGGTATCGCCTTTTACCTTGCGCGAGCGCTTTGTCGCGATGATCGATCAGGAAATTGCCAACGTGGAAGCAGGAAAACCTGCGTTTATTCGCCTGAAAATGAACAGTTTGGAAGACAAAGACATGATTCGTAAATTATACGAAGCGAGCCAGGCGGGTGTAATGGTGCAATTGATTGTACGCGGCATTTGCTGCCTGCGAGCAGGTTGGATGGGCTGGAGTGAAAACATTGAAGTCATCAGCATTGTAGATCGTTTTTTGGAGCACGCCCGCATTTATTGGTTTGCCAATGGTGGAGCAGAAGTCCTGTATATTGCTTCCGCTGACTGGATGACCCGCAACCTCGACCGCCGCATAGAAGTAGCCACGCCCATTTATAATCCACAGTTATTCAATGAGTTGTGCAACATCTTCCTTTTACAATGGAAGGACAACACTAAAGCACGCCGCATCGATGCTGAACAGATGAACGCCTTTAAAGAATCCAATGGCATGGAAGAAACGGTACATGCGCAGCTCGACATTTATCAATGGCTCAAGCAAAATTGATGCGCCCATGCGCCTGAAACAGCGCTACTTTCAGGAATGCTTTTTAAAAATTCCTCAGAAGAAGTGCATTTTTTTTACCTTTGCGACAAATTATACTGAAATCCTAAAACCTTATTACAAACTTTTGCAACTTAATCATTGATCGTGAAAGGATTAAATCATCTCAGAGATTGGGTTTTCCATCAAGTTCATTCTAACAACCTGGTTTATAATACCTGCTGGGAAGACCCCCGCTGCGACCGCGAACTGATGCAGCTCGATGAAAACAGTGAAATTGTCATGATTACCAGCGCCGGCTGCAATGCCCTGGATTATCTGCTGGACAACCCTCGCCACATTAATTGCATTGACGTTAATCCTCGCCAGAATGCGCTACTACGGCTGAAATTGGCAACTTTCAAAAGCGCCGGTTTCGATGATTTGTTTGCCATGTTTGGCAATGGCGCGCATGCTGAAATAGATGAATTGTACGAGGAAAAACTCCGCCAGCACCTGCCGGAATATGCTCAGAAATACTGGGATAAGAACCTCAACTATTTTAATGGACGAGGCATCCGAAAATCATTTTACCACTACGGCACTTCTGGCACCTTCGCCTGGATGACCAATAAATACCTCAAGGCGCATAAGAATTTGTACAAGAAAGTACAACAGATGTTTGATGCTGAAACCCTGGAGCGCCAGGCTGAACTGTATTACGACATTGAGCGTAAAATTCTCAACCGCCTGATGGAATGGGTGATGAACCGTCATTTTGTGATGAGCCTCGTCGGTGTACCACGCAGCCAGCAACTACTGTTTGTCGATAAGTACGAACGCGGCGCCCTGGGCTATGTACAGGAATGCCTGCGCAAAGTCTTTACCAAGTTACCCTTACAAGATAATTACTTCTATCGCTTATATTTAAACGGCTCCTATACAGCGTCCTGCTGTCCTTCTTATTTGGTCAAAGCCAACTTTGACACCTTGCGCGAACGCGCTGATCGCATCAGCAATCACAATACCACGATCAGCCAGTTCCTGATTAATAACCCGAAGCCTTATTCGCATTACGTTTTGCTTGATCATCAAGATTGGCTGGCGGCGAATAATCGTCCGGCACTGGAAGAAGAATGGCGCTTGATTTTGAAAAACAGCAAGCCCGGCACTAAAATCCTCCTTCGATCCGCTGCCCATGTAGTGGACTTCTTCCCTGATTTTGTCCTGGACGCCGTTGAATTCGAACAACAGAAAACGCAGGAAACCCACGAGCGTGACCGAGTCGGCACCTACGCCAGTGTGTATCTTGCTATTGTAAAATAACTTATCAGTGCAACGGTCGTTGATGCGTTGGTGTACGGAGATCGTTCAAACATCTCCACACAACTAAACGGATTCACCGCTGCACTGCACAACCGAAAGTACATTGAAAAATTCAATCTCATTCACCGACAGCGCCAACGAACAAAACCAGGCCATGCGGCGCTACTACAAATTACAGGCGCAAATCTACGACGCTACGCGCTGGACGTTCTTATTCGGACGCAACCGCATCCTGCACCTGTTGCCGTTTCCTAATAATTCGCCCATCACTATTCTGGAAATTGGCTGCGGTACCGGGCATAATCTGAAGCGCCTGGCTAGCATCTATCCGAATGCTAAACTCATCGGACTGGATGTATCGGGCGACATGATTGACAAATCACAGCAGAATACCAAAGATTCGGCGGACCGGGTCACCTTGGTAGAAAAGCCCTACATGAAAGGCGAAACGCAATTCACCGGCAAGGTAGATGCGATCTTGTTTTCTTATTCGCTCACGATGATCAATCCACAGTGGAAGGAACTCCTTGAACAAGCGCACCATGATCTGAAACCGGGCGGCGCTGTAGCCATAGTGGACTTCTACGATTCGCGTTACCAATGGTTTAAAAAACACATGGGCAACAATCATGTACGCATGGACGGACATTTACTGCCGGTCTTACGCGCTGATTTTGAACCCTTGGTAGAAGAAGTAAAAAGCGCCTACGGTGGCGTGTGGGAGTACTTCCTGTTTGTCGGCAAGAAAAGATAATACTATTTTGAATTGATAATGGCGTATTGATTATTTTACGCCTGCTTATTGCAAATTTGGTATAAGTTCTACAAAACAAAAGGAGGCATGCTTTGAACAGCTGCCTCCTTTTTTATCCGTATGCCTTCCTTGCTTATTTAGGCAGCGTTAATAAAAATCCAATCGTAAAATTACTATCCCAGTCGAATACAAATGTATCCGTGCCGGTCGCATCTTGAATCGCCTTGTAAATATTCACCCCTGACTTGGTCTTCTGCTCCGTTACATCATAATTTGTAGGCGCTTTCAATACCGTATAACGTTCCTTACCATTGCGGTGGGTCTTCGCCAGATCAAACGGCGTACCCCCAATGATAAAGCACACCAGTCGGCGATCTGCCGGGATGCGTTCGGCTAATACCTTCACCTCGTTATAAACTTTGGTGTCGTCCACTCCTTTCTGGAAGTACTTCGAACCATATGTCTCGAAGCTCTTGATTTGTCCGCCTTCCATCCACGAAACTTTGGTGTTGCTCGAACCAATATCCACCACAAAGGCATCATTTTCATACGCCTCCGGCATGGTTGCCCGGAACGCCAGTTCCCCTTCGCGCGTCGCCGTCACCGGATTCACCACGTAACCCAGTTGTTTCAAGCCGGCACTGATTTTTTGCGTCACCTCCGACTTGGCTGCGCCCGAGCTCGTTACAAAGTGAATGTTCTTACCCGCTACCCCGAAGTTCAGCATATTGGCAATATACTGCTTCAAACCCTCGCGAATGTCCGTCGGCGTTGCCATATTTTCGTGCACCAGACTAGAGCCGAACTCCGATTTCTCCAGGCTCCAGCGTTTCTCTTCATCAATGCGCACAATAAAAGAATTGAAGCCCGACGCCCCGAGTTCTACCACGCCTTTTAGTTGTCCGTTGACCGGCGCCGGCGGAACGAAGTTAAATCCAGGATCAGCCGTCGTCGTTTTATTATCTGCCTGCGGTGCGGTTTCTTCTTCCGCATCAGCGGGCGTATCCGTTTGATTATCCGTCACTTCCGTATTGTCCTTGGGCGCAGTAGTGCCCGACTGACCGGCAAAATAGCGGAAGGCAAAAAATGCAGCAGCGACCACCGCCACTACAATGAGCAAACGAGAAAACATTGTTAATCTCATACTTGATGTCTTTTTGATTTTAAACGTTTTGTCTGACCTGGCAAGTGGTACACCTGCCACCGTTAATACAACACCAAAGTACGTACTTTTGCCTTTTTCCTACCGCATAAATTCTACACAAAATGCCGGATGCTGCATCAAAAATGCGATTTCAACGACGAAATAACCCCTACCCTGCTGCAAATGACCTCCGAAGTTCAGTCCAGATTTCTAACAATGTGTAGTAGAACCTTTTTGCATCTTCCTTGATGTATTTTACATCTTGCCTGATCTGTGGCACATCAAGCTTGAATCTTTATGCATCTGTAAAGATTATCCGAACATCAGGCTTGAACTGTTCCATAGCTGTAAAGATGGTTTGAACAGCTGCGTTGATATAATGGTATATCTTCCTTGCTATAAATTACTTCCATGCTGATATAAAAAGCATCAAGACTGATCTATTGTACAACTGCCTTGATTGGCTGAGCAACAAACTTGAACTTGTAAGCATCAGGACTCATCTTTACGACATCAAGCTTGATGTAAAAAGCTGCTTGACAGACCCAAAAAAGATCAGCCCAGAAGCATTGATGTAATTTAATCTTATATTCTTTAAAAAAAATGATCCATTTTTATAATTTTTTATAGCTAAACGCTTGACAAATGTTTAAAAAATGATTAATATTGCAATACATACCCATTCAACATCCACTTCAGTAAAAGCATTCAAGTATTACACAAATGCACTTGTCGTAAGCATCATTTGGCATCCATATAATTGCCTTACAATCAAGCTGTAAGCAGCTCGTTAGCGCTTTTTTCGCTAGGTAAAACAGTTATATCATAACCGCTAAAACCGATTAAAATGTAATAAGCAGGCATAGCAGCCTTTGTTCATGTATTTTTTATTCTTTAACTAACCGTTTATGTCATGAAATTTTATTTAGAAGGCAATCAATTGCCTACATCAGAACAGTTTACACAGTGGAACGCTGCCTTGCAAAACGTGAAGTACATGCTACAGGGAATTAAGGTGAGCCTATCGATGGAAGAGCGTCGCCAACGCCGTAAAATGGGCTCCCGCCGACTTGCGTACGCCAGCGCTGCCGAGCGCCGCTGCGTGCAACACGAACAAGTAATGCCGCGTCAATTCAACACGTACTACTTCTCGCAACTAATGACCAGCTACATTGAAATGAGCCGCCTGCTATCGTACCTGGACGAGCTACACGAAATGCTAGACGACACGCTGACAGCAATGGGTATCGACGCAATGACCTGCACCAAGGTAGTACATGACAGCCTGCGCATCGCTAATCTGCTGGACCCCTCGCTGGATGGCGCCCTGCAAGAACTGGATGAATTTAACAAACGCGCCCAAGCCGAAGACTCGGAAGAAGATACGACAAACATACGAGCATAAATTTTCGATCTTTTTTTGCCATAGAAAAGTGTTTAGACAGAGCATCCCTTTGCAAAAAGGGGTGCTTTTTTTATAATATTATCTATTAAAAATTCAATCTATTTATATATCTTGTAGCTGTTATTGTATATCCTATAATTGCTTTTTACCAGTTATGCAATCTTTTGATATTTACATCCCCAGGGAATTATTTGAAAATGGCTTCAAACAATTTTCTGAAAAATCCAATAAACCAATTTGGTCTATTTATGGCACCGGAGGCATTGGCAAATCAACCTTAATGCGTGACTTTCAGGAGAAAATCTTGAAAGAAAATACACCAATGTGCTTTATAGATTACAGTGAGTATATGCCAGAAAAAATTACTGGCTTGGATGTCCTACTTTACTATTCTGTCTCTTCTAATTGCCACAATTTTGATAAAATCAAAAAAATAATTGAAAGAAAATATAAAGCTTTTTCAGAAAAATTAAGCCGTATTAGTGAAACTGCCGAAGGCGTACCGGTCAAATCTATCAGCGAATTAATTAAAGAAATCGATAAAGATGCTGCTTATACGGAAGAGCTTGGTTTAGTTTGGAGAACTTTAGTTGATACAGTAAAAGTAGCTTCTAATGTCTTCAAAAGAGATCAGAAAAAGGATCAAGTTTCTTCCAATCCGGAACTACATTTATTTACTGCGCTTCTAGCGGATATAGAAAAACATAAAGCAGGCTTCTTATTGGTGGATACTTTTGAAAAGCTAAAAGGTGTAAGAGTATCTACAACTTTACAAATCATTGGTAAACAATTAGTATTGGCTAAAACCGAATATGAAGTGTCCTTCAAAGAATATTTGTCTTTGATGATTACTTATTTGTATGAGCAGGTAGAAAAAGCCAGGATTAAAACCATCTTAGCCGGAAGATTAAGAATAAATGAAATGGGCAATTTTAATTTATTGCATATCCAGCACAATGAAGTCAATAAATTTGAACTATCTCAAATCTTCTCTTACTTTGAAAGAGTTGCTGAATTAATACCCGACTTTCCTTTACCTGCGACAGCAATCGTGGAAGAAATCGAACAATTGACCAAAGGAAATCCTCTAATCTTACATTTTTTGGTACAATTTATTTTAGCCAGATACGGCGAAGCGTGGGACTGGGATGAATGGCAATATTTAAAACCAGCATTTCAGCAATCGGAAGATGAAAACGGGCTATTGTATTATCTGACGAACCGGATTGCTACCCATATCAGCGGTTGGGAAGATAGCCTATGAAAGTTAATTATACCACGTAAATTGTCAGATGAAATTGCAGCAGTCTTGTATCCGCAACAAGGAGAAGCAGCAATATATGGCAAAGCTTTTTTTAAAACGCTGGAAGAAAAAGGCATTTTACGTAAAGGCAAAGGCAGAGATACGAATTATTATCTGCACGATGAAGTAAAAGAATGTTTGGCTACTCATTTAAACCAAAAATATAATGCTTCCAGTAAATTTTATTTAGATGCACCAGAGGTCATTCAATTAAATAAAGATTTAGCTGCTTTTTATGATGTCAAAGCAATAGATCCATACATTGAAAAAGACAAAAAAACGCATCTTTATCTACTAGAAGCAAGCTACCATGATGTACTAAGTTGTTTAGAATTTGAATTAAAATATCCTACCATAAATCAATTTCGTTCATATGTAGCAGATGTTTTATTAAAATCAGTTTTATTGGATTCAAACGAAATCAGAGCATGGGCTAAAGCATTGCCCAATCAAAAAGAAGAAGAAGTCCTTAAATTTTTAGAAGCAAGAGCAAAGGATAGAGAAAATTTAAAATTTTTTTTTTCAGTAGCGGTTATTGAAGCCATACAAGATCTAAAAGCAAATGGAAATCTGTCTGAAAAATGGTATAATGAGGAAGATTTTTATCTAACGATGTTAGCTAAATTTCCAACAGAGTCAGGAATTTTAGGTACTTATGCTGTGTTCTTACAAAATCAGAAACAGGACTTTGAGCAAGCCGAAAACTTCTACCTGCGTGCCATTGAGGCAGAGCCTAATCATGCTAACAACTTAGGCAATTACGCTAATTTCTTAGCAGATCAAAAACAAGACTTTGAGCACGCGGAGAGCTTCTACCTGCGTGCCATTGAGGCAAATCCTAATCATGCTAACAACTTAGGCAATTACGCTAATTTCTTAGCAGATCAAAAACAAGACTTTGAGCACGCGGAGAGTTTCTACCTGCGTGCCATTGAGGCAAATCCTAATCATATATTTACCTTATTTATGTATCCTATTTTATTACATCATCATTTTCAAGATTATAATAAAGCATCATTATTTTATCAAAAAGCAATTGACAATGGGATAACACATCAAGCTGTATTAGGTAATTATGCGCAAATTCAATTAATACAAGGAAATGTAAAAGATGGTAAAAAACTAATTAATCAAGCGTTTGAACAGAATCCTCAAGAACTGGATATATTAACAGAGTTATGGTTTTATCGCTTTGCGCATTTTCCAGAGTGGTACGAGCAAGCCGAAAAAGCATTGCATTCATTGATAGAGCAAGGTGCAAAATCACTTGGTTGGAATTTACAAGTCAATGTAGATATAGCTAAAGCCAATGGACATCCTAAACCTG
>JBKBWT010000064.1:0-20326 GCA_046314415.1 Saprospiraceae bacterium | reverse complement strand
GCAGCAACTTTATTCCAGTTGACAAGAAAATAACCGCTAGTGCTAAAGATGAACAGCTCTATGTAGCATTAGATCGGATGTTTTTGTCCATGGGGGTGGTGTACAAAGAAATTGGCAGCCAGGTCGTGCTCAAAATGGGCAATAATTTCAAGCCTGAGGGGCTATCGCAAATCAATACCTTACCGAAAAAAATCAAACAAACCAGTCCGATTTATCCGCTTACTCCGCAAGAGCAATACATTGCTGACCTGATGAAGAAAGAAAAGGGACAAAGTGTCCTTACAATTGAAAAAACAAAAATTGAAAAAGTCAGCGGAGGTGACAGCGTTTTTGAAGCCAATATTCAGGAGTATAAATTAACCCCGGTCGTGGTAACGGAAGAAGAGGAAGAAGATTTCCTCCGATTGGCGCAGGTTTCCATTCTTCCCTTTGTAGGTACAAATGCCCTCCGCAGCAACGAAATGATTAATAATGTTTCTTTCAATCTGTTTTGGGGTACCAATGGCGGCGTAGATGGCATGGAAGTGGGTGGCTTTGTCAATACCATTAAATATGATGTGAATGGATTGCAGGTAGCCGGACTGGGCAATACCGTTGGCGGTAACGTAGTGGGCACCCAGGCTGCGGGCTTGTTCAACGCAACGAACGGAAGTGTGCAGGGGGTGCAAACCGCAGGTTTATTTAATCTCTCCGGAGAGGCGAAAGCAGTACAGGCAGCCGGACTATTCAATGTTTCCGACGGTGATTTTGTTGGCGTACAGGCAGCCGGACTATTCAATGTTTCCGACGGAAAAGCGGACGGCGTGCAGGCTTCAGGGTTGTTTAACATCGCGGGTGGCAAAACCAAAGCACAATTTTCCAGCCTTTTCAATATTGCCAAAGATGTAGAGGTAGGACAAGTTAGCAGTATTTTGAATGTTGGCAAAAAAGTAAACGGCTTCCAGATTGCCCTGATCAATGTCGCAGATTCTACTTCCGGCGTGCCTATCGGTTTACTGAATATTATCAAAAAAGGTTATAACCGCGTAGAATTCTCAGCGAGTGAAGCCCTCTTGGCAAATTTCGCTTTGAAACTCGGCGCTCGCTCTTTCTATAACATCTTCCATTTTGGCGCTCGTTGGGACGACGTCACAACTACTCCACCCAACCCCGGCAATGACCCTAACGCTGCTACCAGCGAAACCCGCGTCACCTGGGCGCTGGGCTATGGTATTGGCACTACCATTGGCTTTGGCAAGCGCACCCTGCTGAACCTCGAGGCGGTATCTATGCACGTGAATGAACAGGAAAACTGGACCGAAGAGCTGAATATGCTCAATCAATTGCGGCTTTTGTTTGATGTACGTACGGGTCGGCATACCAGTCTTTTCGCGGGTCCGGTGGGCAATATCATGGTCTCAAAGCTCAATCGCGAAGGCGTTATCGGCTCCACCATCATGCCTTATACTCAATTTGAAGAAACGACTGCCGACACGAATGTGAAAATGTGGGTGGGTTTCAATGCTGGTATCCGCTTTTAAATTAATATAATTATTGACGGCTTAGCCCGTCCGTTAGTAAATGATTATCATAACTCCCTTTTGATCTTCTATTCTTTTCATTTGCGAAATCATCATATTTAACCAATTGCTTTAGGGGCAGTTAGCTTTATCTATTATCCTATTTCCCACAGGTCACCTTTTGGAAAGATCAAATAAAATTTCAATTATAATTTTTCAAAAAATAAAGAAAAATTCAAAAAATGAATAGGGGGGAACAACCGCAATTGTCATCTATAAAGTGTAAATCAAGCAATTGAAATCATCCGACTGATGCAGGATTGACAAGGGTTGGCGCCACCTAAAATCACCCCGGCATCTTTCAAAACCCGACTAACACTATTTACGAGGAACTTAAAAAATTATTTATCTAACATGAAAAAGTTATCATTTGCACTCATACTGATGTTGGCAGCCACTTTTACCTGGGCACAGCATGAAACGCTCTTCAACAACGCCCGCGTCGTAGGCGGCTTCGGAGGCACTATTACCGAATTTGGCTTGAACAATGACCTGCAAACTTCCTACGGTGGCGGTGGTGGTATCGTGATCGGCGGCGCATTTATTGGCGCTTACGGCTTGGGCAGCGTGAACCTGGGTGACGTACTCGATGGTCAGAATATTGACGAGGTCGAACTCGGACACGGGGGCTTGTGGCTCGGTTTTACGTACAAACCGTACAAAGTAATCCACCCTTTCTCCAGTGTAAAAGTAGGCTGGGGCGCGGTGAATATTGATACCAACAACTTTGATCCCTTCGATGGCAAGAACGACCAGGTTTTTGTTCTTACACCCGAATTGGGTTTGGAACTCAATATTTTCAAGTGGTTTCGGGTAGCTGGCGGCGTTGGATATCGCTGGGTTAACGGCACCGATGGCTTGAATTTGTACGATGACGACGATTTCTCGGGTCTGAATGCTAACCTTACCCTGCGCTTTGGCTGGTTTGGCAACAGAAGATTTTAGGGAATGAACAAATGAATAATGAATAGTTAAAGCATTATAAGGAAGGATTAAAGCATTAAGACTGTTATTACATTGTAACCCGATTTTTGTAAACCATTTAGAACAATCTACCGACCGCTCGAAAGCGCTTTCAACCATCTAAGTTTCATACACTGGCGCGGGCTTCTGCTCTGCAACGGGCAGGAGCCTTACCGGAGGTGTGTCTGGTAGAAAGGTAGATTAGGAGACTGGGAGACCGAGTGACCATAACCCTATAAAACCATAACACCAAAACACAATTTTTCAAACACCCGACTTTAAAAATGAACGCACTTGTAAGAATTTTCACCCTGACTGTTTTACTAAACAGCGCAATCTACAGTCTTGCCTCGGCGCAAAACCAAACGGTTCGCGGCATGGTGCAAGACAAAGATTCGAAGATGCCCCTCCTGGGCGCGACGCTACTCGTACTGAACAGTGACCCCGCCATCGGTACTACAACGGACCTCGACGGTACTTTTCGCCTGGAAAATGTGCCCGTAGGACGCCATGATATTCAGGTCTCCTACATCGGGTACGAACCGCTCCTGCTTTCGAGCATCATGGTGACTTCCGGTAAGGAATTGGTTTTGAACATTGACATGGTAGAATCCGCCATTAAGTTGGAGGAGGTCGTTGTCAAAGCGCAGAGCGACAAAGCCCAGGTGCTCAATGAAATGGCTTCGGTCAGTGCCCGTTCCTTCACGGTAGAGGAAACCAGCCGTTACGCGGCGAGTGCCTTCGATCCGGCACGGATGGCGCAGAACTTCGCCGGGGTGTCCACGGGTGCCGGGGCGGACATCGAAAATGAGATCGTGATTCGCGGCAACTCCCCACGGGGCGTGCTCTGGCGGCTGGAAGGTATTGAAATTCCCAATCCGAATCATTTTGGCTCTTTGGGCAATTCCGGCGGTGGCATTAGCATGCTCAGCAGCAGTATTTTATCCAATTCGGATTTTTACACCGGCGCTTTTCCAGCGGAATTTGGCAATGCCTTGTCGGGCGTTTTTGACCTGAACATGCGCAATGGCAATAACGAACAACGCGAAGCCTCTTTCATGCTCGGCGTGCTCGGCGTGGAAGCTTCCACCGAAGGTCCGCTGCGCAAGGGCGGACGCGGCTCGTACCTGGTGAACTATCGTTACTCTACCCTTTCGATTCTGAATGCAATGGGGGTAAGTCCTACCGGCGATCAAGTGCCCGAGTACCAGGATGTATCGTTTAAAATCAATTTGCCGACCAAAAAATGGGGCACTTTTGCCCTCTTTGGTCTGGGTGGATTGAACAGCGCTGATTTTTCGCCGGAAACGGATAGCCTCGCTTGGGAATTCCCCAGCGATCGGGAAGGTTTTACCGAAAATCAAAAAGTTGGTACCATCGGGCTGTCGCATCGCATTTTATTGTCGGACAAAAGTTACCTGCGCACAGTGGCAATTGCTTCGTACAATCAGACCCAGGACAGCGATTTCTGGCTCGATGCCAATGACAATTACCGCCAACGCGTAACGGAAATTACTCGTGCAACGGAAACCTCGTACCGCCTCAGCTCCACCTATAACCACAAACTAAACGCGCGCAACGCCTTGCGGACTGGATTCATCCTCAGCCAGTTAGGATTTCAATTCACCGAAGACCAGGATGAAAACGGCGAAGGACTGCGCCGCTATTTTGACAACAAGGGCAACACTCAACTGGTGCAGGCTTTTGCCCAATGGCGGCACCGCCTTAATGAAAGCTGGACCCTGAATACCGGTGTGCATTACACCCAATTGCTACTCAATGGCAACTACGCCATCGAGCCGCGGGCTGCCCTGCAATGGCAGGCGTCGCCCCGCCAGCTGTTCAGCGCTTCCCTCGGTTTGCACAGTAAACCCGAGCATCTGGCGGTGTACCTGTTCGACGGCACTTTCCCGGATGGTACGGTGCACATTCCTGCCCGCAATCTGGAGTTGACCAAGGCGCTGCACGCGGTGCTCGGCTACGACTATCGCCTGAGTGAAAATATGCGCCTGAAGGTGGAAGCCTACTACCAACACTTGTACGATGTGCCGGTAGAAGCCGACCCAACGAGCACGCGTTCTATCATCAATGCCTTCGACATTTGGGACATGATCGGCACAGAGGGCGCTACGAACGACGGCACAGGTCGCAACTACGGTCTGGACCTAACCCTGGAAAAGTTCTTTTCCCAGCAGTATTATTTTATGGTCACAGGTTCTTTGTACAATTCCAAATACACGCCGCAGAACGGCATCGAGTACAACACCCGCTTCAATGGCAATTATCAGCTGAATATGTTAGGCGGTAAGGAGTGGAAATTGGGCAGTCGGCAGAAAAATATCCTGGGTTTGAACGGCAAATTCATCTTATCGGGTGGCAATCGTTACACCCCGATTGACCTGGAAGCTTCGCGGGAAAAGGGCGAGGTGGTATTTGACGAAACACGTCCCTTTGCGGAACGCGCCGGGGTCTATTCGCGTCTGGATGTGGGCATCAGTTTTAAAATTAATACACCGAAAGTGACGCATACGATTATGTTGGACATGCAGAATGCGCTGAACCGACAGAATGTTTTCACGCTGTATTTTGATGAGGATACCCAGAATATTGAAAAATATTACCAGACTGGTTTGTTGCCAATTTTCAACTACCGGGTAGAATTTTAGACAATCCCGATTGAAAGGGAGGCGTTTTTTAACGCCAAATGGATCGCCCTGGAAAAGACCAGGGAACGCACGGATGCAATGATGGGCTTCCAGAATTGAAAATTGGGCGTCCGCGATGTGATCCGGGACGTCCGCGACGCGATCCGGGACGTCCGCGACGCCATCCGGGACGTCCGCGATGCGATCCGGGAAGTCCGCGACGCGATCCGGGAAGTCCGCGACGCGATCCGAGAAGTCCGCGATGCGATCCGGGACGTCCGCGATGCGATCCGGGACGTCCGCGACGCCATCCGGGACGTCCGCGACGCCATTCGGGACGTTCGCAACGCCATCCGGGACGTTCGCAACGCCATCCGGGACGTCCGCAATGGAAACCGAGACGTCTGGAATTAAGTCCTAGGCATTCCGAATTGAGATTGACAGTACCTGGCAAATGGTTTTGCCAATCAGTAAATATGAGCATTAGCGACTCATATAGTAATCAAACTAGATTTGGCTAAAGCCCCAGACGCGCTATTTGATCCCCGCCATTTATGGTAGGGCAACTAATTACCCCGTCATTTATGACGGGGGTACAAAACAACAAAAATAGGCTTTAGCCGAATTCAAGATGAATGCTTTTCAATGCCTAATGCTAGTAACTGGTGTTACGAAATTGGTGCCCCGTTGACATTCATCATTGACCATTAAATTGAGAATCAATATTTTAAAAACCATTTTAATCATTTAAAGCACTTTATTACCATGAAAACGATCAAGCATATTTTAATCGCACTCTTCAGCGCTTCGCTGTTAATTTTTACACCGGGCTGTTTGTTTGATTTTGACGACGACGAAGATTTCTTTGGCTGTGTGAATGGCGATGGCTCTATTGTTTCCGAGGAAATTAATCTGCGCGATTTTGACGGCATCGACCTGCGTATTTCCGCCGATGTGTATGTACGGCAGGGCGCCGAGCAGCGCGTAGTGATTGAAGGACAACGCAATATCATTGACGAAATCGAACGCGATGTGGACAATGGCATTTGGGAAATTGAAACCGATCGCTGCATTCGCAGCTACGACGACTTGCGTATTTACATTACCGTACCGGATGTTACCCTGCTGCGCGTGAGCGGCTCCGGCGATATTGTAAGTGAAAATACGCTGGTGGTGGACGATATTGAACTGAGTATCAGCGGCTCCGGGACGATTGACGCTGCGCTGGACGCCGACGATATCAATGCGAAAATCTCGGGTTCGGGCGACATCCTGCTCGAAGGTGAAGCCGACCAACTGGTACTCACCATCAGCGGCAGCGGTGATTTTCGCGCCTTCAATCTGCCTTTGCGCAGCGCAAACGTAACCATTAGCGGTAGCGGCGACGTGGACGTGCGCGTGGAAGACGAACTCGATGTACGCATCAGTGGCTCCGGCGATGTGAATTACAAAGGCAATCCGCGCGTAGATGCCCGCGTGAGCGGCTCCGGGCGGGTGGTGAATGCGAATTAAGTTTAAAATGTGAGATGTGAAATAGGAAATGTGAAATTTTCACACCCACTCTTTCATATTTCACATTTCAAATTTCAAATTTAAATAGAGTGCGTTCGCGGAAGGTCTCGTTCAGTTTTGGACGGGACTTTCTTTTTTCTAATGAAGAAATGAAAGAATAAATAAATGAAGCATGTAATCTTCCACCATTCTAATTCTCCATCTTTCAAAAATCAGCTATTAAATTCCGAGTTCTTATTATATTTGGTGCCAAACAAAGACCTTTATGCAACGTGAAATACAAGGCTGGCACAGCCCCTCGCTCAATAAGTACATGGAAGTAGTGAGCTACGGACACTATGGTTTTGCGCTCTTACTGTTGCCCACGGCGGCAGCGGATTATCTGGAATACGAGCGTTTTCTAATGATTGATGTCATTAGCAAATACATCAACGAAGGTAAGGTGAAGGTGTTTTCGATTAACAGCATTAACAATGAAAGCTGGTTGAACAGCCACATGCACCCACGTCACAAATCGATTCGCCACGTGCAATTCAACGACTATGTTTTCAATGAGGTGGTGCCGTTTATCAAACACAAGACCAGTCAGGACACCCCGATTATTCTCAGTGGTGCTTCGCTGGGGGCACTGCATTCGGCTAATTTATTTTTCAAACGTCCGGATTTATTCGGCGGTGTCATTGCGATGAGTGGCGTGTATAATCTGGGTACTTATACCAAGGGCTACCACGATGAAGATGTGTATTTTAACTCGCCGATGCAATACTTGCCCAATCTGAATGACGAGTACTGGCTGGGGCATATGCGTAATAATAAGAAAATCCATATTCTGACCGGCTCTGGCGATTATGAAGCGCCGCACGCCTCGCGTCGTTTTTCGGAGGTCTTGCATTCTAAAGCGATTCCGCATGAATTGGATGTCTGGGGACCAGATATGGCACATGATTGGCCCACCTGGCGGGCGATGCTACCCTACTATCTGGAGACGCGATTCTAAGCAAAAATAAAATGTGACACGTCGCGAAGACGTGCCACATTTTTCTATTAACTAACCAACTCTATTATTTTCCTTGTTTAGCGCGCTGATATTCCCCTTCCCAATGCGCCACTTCGGCGGTAAGCTGCTCGGCGTGCTTGCTAATATCCGTTGCCAGCGACAAGAGTGACATTTCAAAACTAGCGACGGCTAATTCGGTATTCGTACCCTTGTACAAATCTTCGGGGTTGCCATTGATTTTGTGCGCGTTTTGCTTGATGAAAGCCAGGTATTCGGTGGTGATTAGTTTGTACTGCGTCCGTAATTTGCTCAACAGTGCCTGGTACTGCTTCAATTCAGCCGTTGCCTGCGTACGATGTTTGGTGAGCGTTTCCAGCCGCAATGCCTGTACTTTAGCAGGATCATGGTCGTGACCGTACTCGCCGAGTTCTACGATGGGAATCAGTTTTAATTTTTTACCATGCGCTTCCTCGATTGCGTGGTGATTGTTGGCACCGGTGGTCACTGCTGCAAATTCCGTCTCCATAGCCATCTGCACATTGCTTAGTTTCACGTGCATATCCGTCAGGAACTGGTTGATTTCCATCGAATTTTGCACTTTTTGCTGTTCGGTTTGCTGCTGCGCCAGCGCCTGTTGGCGTTGAGGCGTATTAGCGACGGGCGCGTCATTTGCCATGTATTTGCGCAATTCCGCTTCCTTTTCTTTGTCGCTCATTTTCTCAAAACGCGCGGCATAAGCCGGGTCGCTCATCACCTTTTGGTACAAAGCGGTCATCCCTGCCGATTCGATGCCAGGATTTTGCATGTATTGGTTGGCAGCCTGCAATGCCGCGGCTTTGGCTTCGGCTTCCGACATGTTTTGCACTTTTTCGATGCCGCCCATCTGGGCAATGATCGGATTTTTATTCACTTCTGCTGCCATCATCTGCTGGATGCCGGCTTCGCCCTGCTGTGCGTTGAACGCGTCTATTTTATTGCCATAAGCTTGCTTATACTGCTCGCCAATGCGCTCCATTTTATCATAAAAAGGTTGAAATCGCTGCTGAAAACCGGTGTGGTCCGGTTGTAAAAATTGATTGGCGCCATAATACCATTTAGCCGCTTCTTCGAGGGTAGCGGGCAAGCCCGGCGCTTCCTCAATATAAGTGGGAAAATTCGTTTTGCCGATCAGCGCTTGCTGCGCATGTAATAGATTGGTGAATGAGGTAAATAAAAGTAATAACAACAGATAATTCCCTTTCATGATGTTTGTTTGTCGGGTGAAAAAAAATAATGTGGCAAAGTTCAGTTATAATCGTACGCGACGGAATCGCATACTCATGCTAGAGACGCGTGAAGCAGATGAAAGGCAAGTTTCATTCTATGAGCAAGGGGATTATAACGATTGAATATGGTTATAAATAGACCAAGCTTGATTTGTACCAGGAAAGACTGCGAGAGGAGCAACCTATTGTTTTACCAAAACCTTTCCCTCGATTTCTTCGACCATGCGCAACAAATTCAGGTCGGCATCGTAAATGGCATTGAACGCAAAAGGCTGTCCACGCATCAAATATTGATAAATGATAAAATCCGTAGGCGGGGTGGGAATGTTAGGAATCGCAGCAAAAGCAATCCATTCGAGGGTACCTTCATTTGACAGCGGCGGCTCTCGAAAATCAATATCGGCGACGTAAATACTGCTTTGCCAATTGTAATCAATGGGCGAGGTTTCGACGAGCGTGCCGCCATATTGCAACCTTTCCAGTTGAATACCTGTTTCCTCCAAGGTTTCGCGCAAAGCCGCGCTATACGGATCTTCGTGCGGATCGAGTTTGCCGCCTACCGGCAGGTAATGCCCCACAAACGGTGGTTTAATGCGCTTGAGCAATAAAAATTGTTGGGCGTGACGCAGCACGACCATAGCTGCGGTACGTTTTAAGCCGATGGGAACATTCATGATTGTATCGGTGTAATGATTTGTTGTGAATTGCGAGTATAGATCAATTTTTAACAACTACCAATGACTAATGTGGAAAATTGTTGTCTTGTTGTCTATTTTACACTAAAATATAAATAGTATTTTGCGAAAGTATTTGCAACCCCAAACAACTCGCTTTTAGCAATTATAATCAGTAAATTATGAATAACTCAAAAAAATATATCTGTATTCATGGTCATTTTTACCAGCCGCCGCGCGAAAATGCCTGGCTGGAAGCCATCGAAATGCAGGACACGGCTGCCCCCTTTCACAACTGGAATGAACGCATTAATTTTGAATGTTATGCACCGAATGCGGCGGCTCGCATTTTGGACAATCGGGAGTTCATCACCAACATCGTCAATAATTACACCAATATCAGTTTTAATTTCGGTCCTACGCTACTCTCCTGGCTCGAAAAAGCCGACCCGGAAACCTACCAGGCCATCCTGGAAGCGGATCAGCTCAGTCAGGAAAAATTCAACGGGCACGGTTCAGCGATTGCCCAGGTGTATAGCCATTTGATCATGCCTTTAGCCAATCAGCGTGACCGGGAAACGCAGGTTATCTGGGGCATCCGCGATTTTGAATCCCGTTTCAAGCGCAAACCCGAAGGCATGTGGCTTGCTGAAACCGCCGTAGATGTTGACACCCTGGAAATGCTGGCAAAAAACGACATCAAGTTCACCATTCTTGCGCCCCGGCAGGCTAAAGCCATCCGCCGCCTGGCTCGCGAGGAATGGAAGCCGGTGAATGAAAATAACATTGATACGCGCATTCCTTATTTGTATCAACTGCCTTCCGGCAAAACCATTACGCTGTTTTTCTACGATGGCAATATTGCGAAAGGCGTGGCTTTTGAAGGCTTGCTGAATAACGGGAAGAATTTTGCAGCCCGCCTGGTCAGTGCTTTCTCTGATAACGACGAACCCCAACTGGTGCATATCGCTACCGACGGTGAGAGCTATGGGCATCATCATCGCTATGGCGAAATGGCGCTGGCAGATTGTTTGAATTTTATTGAAGCCAGTGAATTGGCAACCATTACGAATTACGGCGATTATTTAGAACGCTTCCCCCCCAAATTTGAAGCACAGATTCACGAAAATAGCTCCTGGAGTTGTGTACACGGCGTGGAACGTTGGCGCTCCAACTGTGGTTGCAATTCTGGTGGTCACCCTGGCTGGACCCAGACCTGGCGTGCGCCGCTGCGCGAAACTTTGGACTGGCTGCGCGATGAATTGATTCCTATTTATGAAAAAGAAGCCGCCAAATATGTCAAAGATGTATGGGCAGCCCGCAATGATTTTATTGAGGTTATTTTAAACCGTAATGATCGGGTTGTCAAGGCGTTCATTCAAAAAAATGCCATTAAAGATTTATCTGCTGAGGAAAAGATCACCCTCATGCGGCTCATGGAAATGCAGCGGCATGCGATTTTGATGTACACAAGTTGTGGTTGGTTTTTTGACGAGATTTCCGGTATTGAAACCAATCAGATTTTACAATACGCCAACCGGGCAATTTATTATGCGCATCAGGTGAGCAATATCAATTTTCATGATGCCTTCATACAGCATTTGGAGAAAGCCCCCAGCAATGTATATGAAAACGGCGCCGCCAGCTATCGCGTCAATGTAGCCCCGGCAAGAGTTGACCTGGTACGCGTGGGGATGCATTATGCTGCCTCTTCCTTGTTTGAAGAGTACCCGGAACAATTGGATTTATTCAACTATCACGCTGAAAGTGAAGCATTTGAACGCCATGAAGCCGGGAATCAGCGCCTGGCATTTGGCAGAACCACCGTGCATTCCAAAATCACTTACTCCGACAAGCATTTCAGCTTTGCTGTGCTGTACCTGGGACAGTTGAATATTATTGGTAATATTTCGCTGGATATGAGCCGGGAAACCTTTGAAAAAATGGCGGACGAAATTGTTGTAGCTTTTCGCAAATCGGATTTGAGTGCCACCATCGGGGTGATGCAAAAATATTTTCACGCTGAAACCTTTAATATCTCCCACCTTTTCAAGGATGAAAAACGTAAAATCATTAATCAGATTACCAATCACAGCCTGCGTCAGGTCGAAGCTTCTTTCCGCGAAATTTACAACGACAATTATCAACTGATGACGGTTATTGAGCAAACGGACATCCCGCTGCCGGCGGCTTTTCTCAACGTTGCCCAATTCCTGCTGAATCAGGACATTCAGAATTTATTTAGCAATGGTAATTTCAATACCCGCGAGTTGGAGCGCATCAATGGCGAATCGAAAAGATGGAATTTGAAGTTCACCAACAAGCAGTCCTTCCGCCTGGCGGCAAGTGAACGCATTTTTGCAGAAATCCGGAACCTGGAAGTTGGACAAGCACAACTGCGCTCGCTGGAGAATCTGATTTCGATGCTCGAAGCCATTGAGCAAACCGGTATGCAGGTGGATTTTTGGAAAAGCCAAAACCTTTATTTTTCAATGCTGCGCGGCTACCAGAATGAGGAATGGGTCTTTGCCAGCCCCGAATGGGAAGAGGGGTTTAAGCGGCTCGGCGAGCTGTTGCGGGTAAGAGCAAGTTAGGATGATAGGTGTTAGATATTAGATTTTAGATATTAGATGCTGGATATTATGATATTAAAAATGTAATGATTTCAGCAATTATATAATATTAAAAAATAATTTAAAAGATATAACTCACCTCAGATTAATAGATTGATTTTAAGGCTTTAATAAATGATTGATTCTATCTTCGTGTCGCCTGAGTTGTCATCAGGTGTATCATGGTTTCCGGTTTGAGTATTTCTTTACCTAGGTCGTCGTCTTCGTCAGCGGAGTCCTCCACCTGCAAATGGTGGCTTGCATCGTAGTCCGCTTCATCGTATTCATAGATTGACCAGCGTCCCCACTTGTATTCCAGCGCGGTAAGGCTTTCCACCCAATCCCCCGAATTCAGGTAAATCACCTTGCGACCCTTGGCTTCTACAGTGCGCATTTGCGGACGATGAATATGCCCGCACACCACATAATCATACGCCTGCTCCGCCGCGAGTTGGATCGCCGTATCTTCAAAATCATTGATAAATTTAATCGCTTCTTTTACACTGTCTTTCACTTTTTTAGCAAAAGACATGCGCGATTTGCCCATTGCCAGGCGAATTTTATTAATAAAACGATTCAGAAGAATTAAATAGTCATAGCCTTTTCCGCCCAATTTGGCAATAAAAGGAGAATATTTGATAGAGGCATCAAAAATATCGCCGTGAAAAATCCAATAGGTCTTATTTTTTAATTGTAAAACCAGCTTGTCGCGTAAGTGGATATTGCCGGAAGAAAAATCGGAATAGCGTCGCAACGCATCGTCATGATTACCAGTGATATAATATACTTTGGTGCCGCGCGCCGCCATGCGCAACACGCGCTGAATAATCTGCATATGTTCTTTGGGGAAGTAGCGCTTGCGAAACTGCCAGATGTCAATAAAATCGCCGTTCAGAATGAGGGTTCCGACCTTGATGCTTTTCAGGTAATTGAGGAGTTCCTTGGCATGGCAGCCATATGTTCCAAGATGTACATCTGAGATGATGACAATATCGAGTTCTCTTTTCATTCTGTCCCAGTTCGAAGAAGGGGTAATGCAAAAATAATTATACCAGTATCGCAAAATCGGGTGCAAGTTGAATCTTTAATGTAAATTGAGTGTAAATTATAGATTATAAAATGATTAACATGTTATTGCTGCATTTGTCGGGTACGGCAAAGCAATCCTGACATGTAATAATCTTTAAAGATTATTAATATTATTAATTTACAATATATTTAAAATAATTTTATAATTTACAAAATCTTACGAAGATATTTTATTTTACTTATGATATATCCGCGTGTACTATTTAGTTTTCCAAAGCAAAGCTAAAAGCAAAATAGCAGCACCGGCTCCAATGTACACAAACTGCAAATTAGCGACCATGCCCAGCATCCACATTTGCACCACAATCCAGCCGCCCTGCATCATACCGGCAAAGATTGCCAGCAATCGGGCTTTGGCATGTTTGATTAAAATGGCTATCAACGCCGCCAGCGCCGACCCACCTACTACGACGCATAGCACGATACCGGGAATAAGATAATTGGAGAACGGGGTACCTTCCAGCATGGAAACCGGCATTTGCAGCGCCGAGCCATCGGGGGCGGTCACCAACATAATGCCACTCGGTATTGCTGACACCGCAACAAATAAAAGCAACAGCATTAAAAGAACGCGTATCATGTTTTTTGCTTCAAATTACAGGCTATTCCTGGTATGGTGCCATGATAAATGGCAGTGTGGATATTTTTTTAACTTTTGCTTTGTAGGAATTAATACCTTTTTTAATGGATGATGGCGCATTGATCATTTTTAATAATTTGATTTTCAACAATTTAAGATTCTCACATTTACGCCTTCTTATTTCAAATTTTATATAATTAATTTATTACATTATTTATATAATTAACTATCAAACATTTATAAATTTAAACCAGTACACAAACTATTGTACTAATAGAGGCAAAAAATAATCCTATCCATGTTCTAAGCAGCTTTTTGAATAGATATTTCGATGTAATGATTTGTGTCATTTTGACGCAATAAATTATTTTATATATTTATGGCAAGTTGTCACAATTAATAAAATGGATATGAAAAAATGGCTTAAAGTCGCATTGATTATCCTGGGTTCCATCGTGGGGTTAGTTGCTACTGCCGGAATTGCAGGCTGGTTATGGGTAAAGTCAACCTTCCTCGATTTTGAAAAAGCATATGTCGAGCATTCCGACATTCAAGCAATCACAATTGATGGATATACCTTTCTGGATCGAAATGGAAACGGACGCTTGGATATTTATGAAGATGAAAGAAGAACGACGGATGAAAGAGTGGAAGACCTTTTGTCACAAATGACGCTGGATGAAAAAATCCATTTACTCAAAGGTTCGGGAATGGCTTCTGGTCTTGGTATGGCCAAGCCGGGAGAAGGTATTCCGGGTGTCGCAGGTACCATTGTTCCGACGCCTCGATTGGGCATACCGACGGTCTATTTATCGGATGGTCCGGCGGGCTTGAGAATTCAACCGACCCGTAAAAATGAGGATAGAACCTACTATTGTACGGCTTTTCCCATTGGCACTTTACTGTCCTCCACCTGGAATCAGGAACTCGTGGCACAAGTGGGGCAAGCCATGGGCAATGAAGCACTGGAATATGGGATAGATGTCATCCTGGGTCCTGGTGTCAATATTCATCGGCATCCTTTATGTGGTAGAAATTTTGAATATTATTCGGAAGACCCCGTGCTGACCGGTCGCATTGGCGCGGCAATGGTCAATGGTATAGAATCCAATGGCGTGGGCACTTCTGTCAAACATTTTGCAGCGAATAATCAGGAAACAAATCGAAATTTCAACGATGTCATTGTCTCCGAACGAGCCTTGCGTGAAATCTATTTGAAAGGTTTTGAAATCATTGTGAAAGAAGCGCAGCCCTGGACGGTGATGTCTTCTTATAATTTGGTGAATGGCACCTACACTTCGGAAAATAAGAAGCTGCTCACCGATATTTTAAGAAAAGACTGGGGATTTGAAGGATTGGTCATGTCCGATTGGTTCGGTGGACAAAATGCGCCGGCTATGGTTAGTGCCGGAAATGACCTGTTGGAACCAGGCACGAAAAGACAGTGGAACGCCTTGATAAAAGCGCAGCAAAATGGCACTTTGTCTATGGCAGATATTGACACTTCCGTTAAGAGAATTCTGAAATTGATACTGGAATCCAGGAAAATGCAGCCGTATAAATTTGGCAACAATCCAGATTTGAAAGCACATACCGAAATTACCCGTCAATCTGCGTCCGAAGGAATGGTATTGCTTAAAAATGAGCAAACGCTTCCCATGCAGCAGGTAAAAAATGTGGCGCTGTTGGGGGTTACCTCTTACGATTTCATTGCTGGCGGCACCGGCTCCGGCGATGTGAATGAAGCTTATACCGTTTCATTGGAAGAAGGCTTGAAAAATGTGGGGTTTGAAATGAATACCATTGCTAAAAATATTTTTGAAAAACATAAGGAAGCTAATCAAAAAGCTTTTGTGAAGCCTCAAGGTATAAATGCCATGTTTCAACCATATGATCCACCGGAAATGACTTATACCGCCGAACAATTGCAGCAAATCGCTTCCAGCACGGACATTGGCATTATTACAATCGGCAGAAACAGTGGCGAAGGGGGCGATCGGAAAGAAAAAGATGACTTCCTCTTGTCAAAGCAAGAGCAGGACATGATTGCAAATACCTGCAAGGCTTTTCATGCCGCAGGTAAGAAAGTAGTGGTGGTGTTGAATATTGGTGGTGTGATTGAAACCGCTTCCTGGAAAGCCCAACCCGATGCTATTCTGCTCGCCTGGCAGGGCGGACAGGAGGGTGGCAACTCAGTGGCGGATATCCTCAGCGGAAAAGTGAATCCGAGTGGCAAGTTACCAATGACTTTCCCCATTCAACTAAATGACCATGCGTCCAATGCCAATTTCCCCTTGGATGGCGAGCCAATGAATTTTTCCAGTTTGCTAGCTGGCAATAAGAAAAAATCGGCAGCACAACAGGTTCGTAATAAAGACTATACGCTTTACGAAGAAGGCATTTATGTTGGTTACAGACATTTTGATAAAGCTAATTTGCAGGTATCTTACCCGTTCGGATACGGACTTTCCTATACCAATTTTGAATATAATAATATGACGGTTACTTTAGTAAATGACACGTTAAGTGTCGTTGTAACCGTTCAAAATACGGGTAATCTGGCAGGTAAAGAAGTGGTGCAGCTTTATGTAGCAAAACCAAATTCCAGCATTGATCGTCCGATTCAAGAGTTGAAAGCATTTGCAAAAACCCGCAACTTAAAACCGCGAGAAACAGAAGATATTCTGATCAAAATCCCCATTTCGGAATTGCGTTACTGGGATGAAAAAAGCGGCGGCTGGGCACTGGAAAAAGGCGTATATGCTATAAAATCCGGCGCTTCTTCAAGAGAGATTAAACGCATACAGGAGATCAAAATTTAGTTTACTTGGACGCTTGCTATCATACGAGCGAGCGTCCAATTTAAATGCACATGAGCATAGCGCGCAAATAAGCCCTTCTAGAACAGTCATCGTGTTTTGACAATGATAATTTCCAAAATATTAATTATCTTTCCTTCTAAAAGCGACTTATTCAACTTGTAATTGCTCACGCCTATGCCATTCGTAATTTATGCTACGCCCAATTATACGGAGAATGCCGTACGTTTTATTGAAACTTTTTTAAATGTACCGGGCGTAACGCTGGGTTTGATTGCTGGTGAGCCGGTGGAGTGGCTGCGCCAGGATTTACGCAATCGCCTCACGGCGTTTTGCAGAATTGAGGATGTATTTGATGCAGAGCAACTTTGCGCTGCCACCCAAACCTTTGCCAATCAGCATGGTAGCATTCACCGCATCATTGGAGCGGTAGAGCAGGTGCAGGTGCCGATGGCGCAAGTACGCGAAAGTTTTGGCATTGTTGGCATGGGCGTCGAAGCCGCTAAAAATTTTCGGGATAAAGACCGGATGAAGCGGTTGTTTGAGCAGGCAGGTATTCCTTGTGCCCGACACCAAACTGTGCGTTCGTTGGCGGAAGCCGAAGCATTTATAGCTAAAGTGGGCTTTCCTATCATTGCCAAGCCACCGGCAGGGGCAGGTTCGCAGGCAACGTATAAAATTGAAAATCAATCTGTTTTAGAAAAAGTTTTTGCCGAATTAACACAACAGCAAACCGAAATACTACTGGAAGAATTTGTCACCGGCACCGAGCATTCTTTCGATACCTTTTCTTTGCAGGGCAAGCCGGTTTTTCATTCCTTGACGCATTATTATCCCAATCCCATCGAAGTAGTGCGTGAGCCCTGGATTCAATGGCAGGTGGTGTTACCACGCGAAGTTGAAGCGCCGCAATACGATGATATTCGCCAATATGCGTTTCAAACGCTTGATACCCTGGGGATGAGCACGGGCATTAGTCACCTGGAGTGGTTTCGCCGTACCGATGGTAGTATCGCCATTTCTGAAGTTGCTGCACGTCCGCCCGGCGCACAATTTCCGACGCTTATCTCCCGTGCCAATGATTTCAATGCCCTCGAAGCCTGGGCACACCTGATGGTGTATGATACCTTCACACCCCCGCAACGAAAATACGCCGTCGGTGCGGCTTACTTGCGGGGCATGGGCAAAGGCAGGGTGTTCAAAGTGCATGGTTTGGAGGAAATCAATCGGGAAGTAGGGCATTTGGTCACCGACGCTAAAATTCCCAAGCCAGGACAAGAAGCCAGCAGTAGTTACGAGGGCGAAGGCTACATCATTCTGCGGCATACCGACACCGAAGTAGTGAAGCGGGCACTCAATCGGGTGGTCTCGCTCGCACGCGTGGAATTACGCGAAATTTGAACATTCTTCAAGCTACTACTTTTAATTTTTAGAAGGGTGCACGGCTAAACACGGGCAAGCGCCCTTCACCTATCGTAATATTCTTTTATATTTTTATTACCAACCCTATAAGGTTTTCCGAAACCTTATAGGGTTTTATTACCTTGTAGTTAGCGCCTATGAATAAATTTATGTTTGCCACCGGAATTGAGAATAGCTATCCGACGATTTTACTGCCCAACGGTACCACCAAGCGCGTAGATGAAATGGAAAAAGCCAAACATTACGAATGTTGGCAAGAAGATTTTAATCTGGTGAAAGAAATGGGTATTGAGTTTTTACGCTACGGACCGCCTTATTATCAGGTACATCAAGGTCCGAATAAATATGATTGGGAATTTACCGATATTACGTTCAAAAGATTACAGGAACTAAATATTACACCTATTGTTGATTTGTGCCATTTTGGGGTACCTGATTGGATTGAAAATTTCCAGAATCCTGATTTTCCAGCCTATTTCGCGCAGTATGCCCGGGCTTTTGCTGAGCGTTTCCCCTATTTACAATTATATACGCCCATTAATGAAATATTTATAACTGCTACATTTTCAGCACAATACGGCTGGTGGAATGAACGCCTGCGCAGTGACCGGGCTTTTGTAACAGCGCTGAAGCATCTTTGTAAAGCCAATGTAATGGCGATGAATGCTATTTTGGAAGTGCAACCAGGCGCAGTTTTCATTCAAAGTGAATCGAGTGAATATTTTCATGCATACGAACCGGACTGTATCCCCTTGGCTAACTTTCTCAATCAAAAACGCTTTCTATCTCTGGACTTGACGTATGGTTATCCCGTAAAAGTGACGATGTACGAGTACCTCCTTGACAATGGGATGACCCGTGAGGAGTATGCTTGGTTTGCAAGCAATGCGGTAAAAGCCAGTTGCATTATGGGCAATGATTATTATGTGACTAATGAGCACATGGTACACGCGCCTGAACACACCTCGGCATCAGGTGAGATATTTGGTTTTTATGTCATTGCTAAACAATACTTCAATCGCTACCGCCTGCCGGTTATGCACACCGAAACCAATATCTGGGAGCCGAATGCCGTACATTGGCTTAAAAAACAATGGGCAAACCTCTACCGCCTCAAGAAAGACGGCGTGCCGGTGGTAGGCTTTACCTGGTACAGCCTCATCGATCAGGTCGATTGGGACACTGCGCTGCGCGAAGACAACGGCAACATCAATCCACTGGGTTTATACGACATGAATCGCAAAATCCGACCAGTCGGCGAAGCTTATAAAGAATTGATTTCCAAGTGGAATCCGATTCTGGAGCAGGAAAGTTATGGGGTACATATGATGTATCAGGGTTTATAACGGGTACAACGCTAAGGTTCTGTCGTAAATTCTGATATTATTTTCGATTGATACCGGCGTATTAATTATCAATTAAGCATCTGATTTACAATTATTTAAATATTAACATTACGCTTTCTCATTCAAAATTTAGTGTATATCCGGGCAGCTTAAAATAATTTTATGCACCTAAACGTTTTATTTCGTGAATAAAATAACCCGAAACTTATTATTAAGTTGGGGTCACTCTATATAAATTTGAGCCCGACAACTACTACACCACTACCATATTCTCCTATTCCCCAAATTTGTCATTTATCCTACCATTTTTTACGACTGCAAGTAATTTCTCAATTTTTTTTAATACTTTTGCTATTATTAGTCATTTTTGAGCTATTTAACTGATTTTCTGACGTTTAAATTTTGTTATAAATTCTTAAAAATCAGGAAAATCGCTCGATTTCATCCCACAAATCAAGGTCTATGCTAAAAATCGGGGTATTGGGCACCGGACACCTGGGTAAGATTCACCTCAAATGCATTCAATTAAGTGCAGCCTACGAGCTGGTTGGTTTTTACGATCCGGATGATCGCGCTGCGCAACAAGCCATTGATAATTACGGCATTACGCGTTTTGCAACACCGCAAGAACTCTTCGCAACAGTGGATGTGGTGGATATTGTGACGCCGACTACCACGCATTTCACCATGGCTAGCCAGGCAATTCAAGCGGGCAAGCATATTTTTATCGAAAAACCCATCACCCGCACGGTAGAAGAAGCCGAAGAATTGATCAAACTTGCCCAGGAATTCAACGTTAAAGCTCAGGTAGGACACGTCGAACGTTTCAATCCGGCGCTGCTG
>JBKBWT010000063.1:17607-20377 GCA_046314415.1 Saprospiraceae bacterium | reverse complement strand
CTCAGATTCCACTCGGAAGAAATACAGACCAGAGATCATTTGGTTGCGATAATACATAATTTGATTACCAGAGAATTTTTGAACTGACACCTGACGACCAACGCTGTCGAAGATCCGTAATGTCAACTCACTGAATGTGTGTCCTTCCACTTCAAATTTCGCTACTTCATCGAACGGGTTAGGACTCACTTTTATCTTCAAGCCCGGTACGTTGGGTTCATCTACATCCACGGTGATAAAGTCAGGAAACTGACCGACTACGTGGCGAACCTCATTTGTCATTACCGGAGCTTTATAGTCAAAGAAGATGGCAGCACGATTAGTAATGCGTGTATTTGTAGTGTTGTTCGGTTTTTGGGAGATCTTGAAAGTAATGTATCCCCAATTTGAAGTTCCGTTCGCACTACCATCCGGTAATAGCTCTATGTTATCGAAGGTGATTTTCAGGATACCGGTTCCGGTGAAGTCAAATTTATAAGGATGACTACTTGAACCCAGCTTCAGCGTACTGAAATCCAGATTGGGTGACAAGGTATCCCGAATGACCACTCTTCTAACGGTATCGGTTCCAGCATTTTTAAAGACAATGTTGTATGTGATCTCGGTATTGGCAGCTATAATTGAATCTCGGTAGCCTTTGGGATAGCCTCTCATTTGTGCTGCTGAAATCGAACCGATTATTTCTTGAACATCCGTGTCAATAAAGTTGTCCTGATCGTCTTCAGGAAACTGGGTTACGTAACCCGTTGTTGGATCCTGACCATCTGATGCGCAACCCTCGACGGCTACGGTCGGGTAACTTCTACCCGGATGGTCTTTGCTTTGCTCGGCAATCAGGCGGTAGGTACTGCCATCTTTAGCCACATTTTCTTTCAATTCCTGACCGACACCCAACTGGAATGGTTTGTTAATAAAAACCACATCCTGCTGAACCACATAGTAGCGTTGAACACGGCTCATATTGCCGTTACCAACGTTTTTGATTCTAAACTGGACTGAGTCCTGTTTGCATTCTCCACTTACGAGGAGGCTTGCTCCATCCCATTCAGGTCCGGGTTCGAGACATAAAGTATCTGGGTAAATGTGAACTTTAACCAGTGCCGATTGTCCCTGGGCAATGCCTTCGCATGCCATTTGGGTTTGTATCTTGAAGCTACCACATTGAGTAGCTGCAATGTTACCAAGTTGGAAGGTGTAGGTTTTTCCATTTTGACTGCTGAAGGGAACGCCAGAAGAGACATAAGTCAGTTTATCATCTAGCGTTACCTCCACATAAGCATTTTGTGCCGTTGCAGTCCCTAAGTTGCAGTAGGATACGGTGTATTCAACACCGGAACAAACTGCAAGAAATGGTGTGGAAATATCAACCTCTAAGTATGGGCAAGCCTGTGCTACGGTCATTGGGAAATTCAGGCTCGTTGTGTCGTAGAAGTTGGTTAGGTTGATATTATACCCACCCGCGATGCAGCTTTCCCAGTACTGGCTGGCAGGAAGTACAGTTACGTTGTACCTGCCGGTGTCTACCAGAATCCGGTATCTGCCGTTTTCATCGGTTGCTCCATAATAGGTTTTGTTTCCTCCTGTCACTTTTACCAGCCACTCTTTTAGCAGCGGGTCTCCGGAGTCATAATCACAGGCACCATCACGATCGAAAAATACCTGTCCGGAAATGTAGTTGGTTTTTGTGTTTCCTTGTGGGTCTGTTCTAACTAAGTATAAATCATCTATAAAACTGAGTACTAAAGAAGTATAACCGGCAATTGCAAACCCTCCATCTGTCGTTATGACCACATCTTCGCCAATATCCGTACGGTTGCTTTCGCCTAAGTTATTAACAATCAGCTCGTTACCTAAAGAGTTTAGTTTTGCAAACAGGATGTCAACATTCTGGCTACTGATTTCATTCACCCCGGTAACTACCAGGTCTCCATTTTGCATTTCCACAACCGCGGTTGCTTCCTGTCCAAACGGGCGAACAACAGGCGTTTTCCAGAGTATTCCACCATTTGAATTCAGCTTTACTACGTAAGCATCGCCTTCTCCATTGGTGACACCAGCCAGGACAATATTGCCATCTCTGGTAGCAATGACATCATTTGCTTCGTCTCGCTCCGGTGAACTGATTCTTACCGGCTGGCTCCAGAAGTTGTTGCCTTGAGCATCGATGCGATATACGATGATGTCTTTATCAAAAGCGTTCGGCGCTACATTGTCAGATGATCCGACAAACACATAACCATCGCGAAATGCAGTAATAGCTCTGCCGTTGTCATCCTTGTCGCCACCGTAGTTTCTGGACCAAATCTGGTTACCTTGTTCATCTACTTTGATAAGCAGAATGTTATCCTCGCCACTTGGTGTATCATTGGTACTTCCTACAATCACATATCCACCATCCCGTGCTTTTACCAGCGATCTGCCTTGTTCGTAGGTAGCAACTTTGCCGTACTGCTTGCTCCAAACCAAACCACCGTTCTGGTTGATGCGCAGCAGGTAAACATTTTCTTGCTCCCCTACACTGTTTTTGATTGAACCGACAATTAAAAAATCCCCGTTTTCAACTTGGATGACGTCAAAGGCTTGTTCAATATTTGCCTCGTCATAAATTTGTGACCATAAGAGCTTACCATCCTGGTCGGTGCGAACGACGTAAACATCCACATCATTGTCCGAACCGAATGATTCGCTGTAACCTACCGTCAAAAAACCGCCATCATTGGTTTGAACCAGTGCCGTTGCAAGATCCGATTTTGCGCCACCGAACGAGACC
>JBKBWT010000063.1:0-17597 GCA_046314415.1 Saprospiraceae bacterium | reverse complement strand
ACCTACCTTCGCTCCTCCTAGCAAAAAAAACATCAACAGCAGTGTCGCCAACTGACTTGAGACCGCGTGATGAAATTGCTTCGTTGACATTTTATCAGGTTGTTTAGGTCGTTCTCGTTTAATTTCCGTTGACAGTACAAAAATGCACTGGTTTATTGCTGAAAACAAAGACAAAAAAAAGCGTTTGTTGACGAAAAATAATGTATTTTTATGCGTGTATTTTGCCTTTATCATTGAATATGTATTTGGTTATCAATTAATTATGAATCATTCCATTTAAGCCAATTTGTTGAAAAATCAAAAAAATTTTCTTATGCAAAACAGCCATTTAATTGTCGTTTTAAAGACCTTTTCCAAAAAGGAACTGCGAGATTTGGAAAAATGGCTGGAATCGCCGAGTCACAATCAGCGTCAGGACGTGCTTTCGCTCTTTCAATACCTTGCGACTAATGATGCGCTAGACAGTGAAAAACATTTAAAGAAAGAGAAAATTTACGGAAAAATTTTTCCCCGTGAGCCTTTTGATGATGCCAAGCTACGACAAACCATTCATTTTTTGTTCAAGGCAGTAGAAGAGTTCCTGATTTATCAGAAAATGCAAGAAGATGTGACACAAAGCCAGCTTACACTCGCCAGTATTTATCGCCAACGCAAGCTAGATAAAGCATTTAAAAAATCTGTCCGAATTGTAGAAGAATTACAAACAAAATTACCTTACCGCAATCAGCAGTATTTACATAGTGAATACTTGTTACAACAGGAAAAATACCTTTTTCTAGAAGGTAAAGAGCGTACAATTAAAATGAATCTGCAAGAGGTATCAGATGCCCTAGATGCTTCATTTATAGCAGATAAACTGCGACAAAGCTGTAATATGCTTGCTCACCAAATGCTCTATAAAGCTTCTTATAATATGGGCTTGCTAGAAGCAGTACTCCATTATATAGAAGATAATCAGCTGACCGATAACCCTGCAATTGGTTTTTACTACTACATCTATAAAACACTTACCGAAGAAGACAACGCAACTCACTTTGAGGCGCTGAATGAACAAATTCAGGTTGCTTCTCATCTTTTTCCACAAGAAGAAATGCGCGGTATCTATTTACATGCCATCAATTACTGCATTGTCCGTTTGAATTCCGGGCAGGAAGCTTATTTCCGAAAGGCATTTGAGCTGTACAAAAAAGGTATTGAAGAAAAAATATTACTGACCAATAATACCATTGATCCTTATCTATTTCGAAATGTAACCGCTGTGGGTTTAAAATTAAAAGAATTCACTTGGGTAGATTTTTTTATTCATAATTACAAAGATTACCTAGTAGAGGAGCATCGTGAAAACTTTTTTAAATTTAATTTAGCTAGGCTGCGCGTTGAACAGAATAATTATGATTCTGCCATTCAATTGCTAGCGGCAACCGATTTTGATGATGTATTGATTCATCTGAGCGCTAAAACGATGCTGTTGAAAATTTACTACGAACTAGAAGAAATTGATGCCTTAGAATCGCTCTTGGAGAGTATGCGTACTTATCTCAATAGAAAAGAATTAGTGGGTTCTTACCGTCCTATTTATCAAAATATCATTCGCTATACAAAAAAATTAGTGCGATTGAATCCTTATGACAAAGCAAGAAAAGAAAAATTGCGACAAGAAATTTTGAATGTAAATCCCCTGCCTGAGCGCCCATGGCTACTGAAGCAATTGGATAAAATTTAGGGTTAGGTTGAAAAATTATTCAACCTAACCGCAATAGTCCTTACAGAAGGATGTCTTGGATAACAACACCCAAAGCCAATAGAATGATAGTTAACATGGTTGTTAGATTTGAGGTTTACAATAAATCTATCAGTAGCAAAAGTAGATTTTTGCATTAAGAAAAAAAATAATATTTAAATTATTAAAATACCAAAAAAAACTGGTACGTTTTTGTTTTATAACAAAAAACTGATTTGAAGCTATATCAGAAAATTATTGTACTACACAAAAGGCTGGCTGCTACAGCAATTGCAATCACTTTAAGTGTGACTAAGCGGCTCAGGGAATGAGCGCTTCCCTTGCCACTTAGTGATCTTTGTTATATTCGGTTATTTTACAATCATTTTTTTGGTAATGATGGAGTCAGCCGTCTTCACTTCTACCAGATAAAATCCCGCAGTGAGCTGATGAATGCGCAGCGGAATCGTTTGATTTCCAGACAGTAAGTTAATATTTTGTTGAGATATCAAGCGACCATCAGTACCTAAAATACGGATAGCAGCATTTTCTGTAGCTTGCGTGGCTGTGATCGAAATATTGACCAAATCATCTGCTGGATTGGGATAGAGTGCGACCCGCAAGGGCAAGGATTGCGGTTCATCCGTATCTGTCAGCGAGGTCTGTGGCTGTACAATCGTACCCCTTGAACTTGCCATAGCACAAGCCTGGTCGCCTTCTTTAGTAACGACACAAGCTTCAGTATTATAATTATACATATCAAAAAATTCTATATCATCTATCCACCAGCCGGCACCGCTGGCAAATTGTTTTTCCAGACTAGCAAAACGGAATCTTACCAGAATCTCCTGACCGATGAAAGATTGTAAATCCAAATAGCTATCGGTAAAGCCGCTGCTGTTACCCCAATACGCCTGAATAGGGCTCATTGCGAAGGTGCTAGGCGCGACCCGACCGCTATATCCATTGCGGAAAAATAAGCTATCGGTATTCTGCCAGGTGGTGCCGCCATCGGTAGAAATTTGTAAAATACCGCCGTCTAAACCCGGGTTAATATCAAAATTATGATAAAAACGCAGTACGGGTTGGACACCACTTACGCGAATAGGTGTGTTCAGTTGTAGGGTTTGGTCATTGCGGCGAATGGTAGAAGGTACTAACCAGGAACGCCGACCACTAAAAGCCCGTTGATTGCTGATACGCCATAAATCAGCGCCCAATAAACTATCAACACGCCAATTCGTCGTACCCGTTTCGAGGTTATCCAGGAATTGCCGGAGCGAATAATTGTTTGCTGACGTACTGAGTTGATACGTGAAAATCTTTGATTCACCAGGTTCAAGCGCTTCCAGGGTAAAGCGAATCACGCCATTGTTTACCTGTGCCGGGGCATTGGCAGAACCGGCAATATAATTGGTCCCAATCGGTAATTCGTCGGTTACCACCATTGTTGTCACCGCTTCATCCTTATAATTGGTCACTTCAATGGCAACGGCAATGGTATCCCCGGCATCAATCAGCGGCGTAACCCGTTTATTTACAAGCACTTGTTTTGTACATTCCGGCGCAATATCGAATGCCTGTCTTCCATCATTGCGGTTTACGGTACTACCTTGATTGGCACTCCAACCTAAACCACGCCGCGCAAAAACTTCCCAAATCAAGCACTGATTCGCACCCTCATTATTAATAAAATCCGCTGCCAGAATAGCATCCCGCCCATCAATGAAGCCAGGATCACAGCTTTGCAATTTCATTCCATCCATTACCAATTGAATAGCAAGATTATTCCCGCCTTTTCCGGTATAAAGATTATCATCAAAACCATATACTTCCACCATTTTCCAATACAAATCCCACAAGGTAGCCGCCCAGATTTCGCCGAGCGGATGCGGGCGAGTAGTCCCAATGATATCATCATACGTCTGCGGATTAATGCTCATATCCGTAGAGTAGGGATAGCGCCGGATACCGCGCGCACGAGGATCGCGGTTTTCTACATAAGTGCCAATACCACGTGCCAATGCCCCAGTGTCACCTGTTTTTACGGACGTTATCAGGGTAAAGAAATCACTCCATCCTTCTCCCATTTGTTCGTCATTATTCAGGCAACCCGAATTCGCCGGACCACCGGTCAACCTGGTGGAGATGCCATGCCCATATTCATGCGCTACAATGCCGTTATCAAAAGACGCATCTAATACTAAAGGCTGGGGCGCTCTGGATAATTGGATGGTAGCCGTAACACCTTTATTAAGATTTTCCCGAATCAACACACAGTCAGAGGCGCGTAGCATGACCACCGGAATACTAGGATTGGTCGGAATACTGGTATCATTTGCCATCGTAAGAAAGGTATTATCCGTATTGCAAATGATAACGCCAATTGCGCCAGCTTGCTGGGCTTGTAGTACTTTACTTTTGAAGGTGCAAATACCGCGCTCTACCAATGCAATTTTACCGGCTAATTCACTGGCATTTATGGCTGGAGAACAGAGTCGCTGCGGTGCAGTGGTCGAAGTATCAAACGCCGCCACGATTTGACCTGTCACCGGCGCATTGCCATATTGCACCCCAAAGTCGGATGTACTGGTAGGATAAGTGCGGGCGATAGCACTTGGTTGGGTAATGATTAAAGGCGTACTGGGCGCTCGGCTCCACAAGTACATTTGCATAGTTGGGCTGCTACCATCACCGGGGGTGCTAAAGTTCGCATTATTTGTACCACCGCCATCCTGCGAGTGCGCAAATACATAATCCTCGCCATTGCCACCGCGTCCATAATTATTTTTTTGAAAGTTACCAGCTACTTCATCAAAACCATAATGATAGGTTAAATCATGCATGATATTATTCATATAAAATAATTGCGTGACCGACGCATCGCGCAATCCAATTGGCTCCTGCCGGGGGTCAAACGGAAAATCAAAAAGCAAATTTGCTCCGCCTTGCGGCTCGTTCTGTGAAGACACATCCCGATCATTCAAGTCCAGATAAGCATGCACATTATTCCCTCGGGTAATACGAAACTCTGCGCCCGGCACGCCATTCGTATCATGCCAGCCATAAGGCGAAGCGAGCGGATTTGCCGGGCTCACTACCAGTTGGCGTTGCCCATGAATAGGGCTTTCCACCGGAATCGGAAAAACATTATATTGTGCATCATCTACGCCATTTGGTGTATAATGATTTTGTAATAATGCCTGTTTTGTTTCTAAAAAACGCAGTGCCGGAGCTTCTGCTGTACAATTTTCATGATGTTGATGCCCTTCCACTGCATCAAAATTGCAATACACCGTCCAATTATCTTTCGCCAGCAACGCACCGGTCAAAGCATCTACGCGCACACTCCAATAATCGGGCGTATTCACTTGTCGAATTGCCAGATCCCAAGCCAGTCGCACACTTCCATCAGCTATGGCTTGATACATGAGTTTTACTTTGATGGGCACTCTGGAAATGTTTTCATCCTCAAAAATTAGTTCATTTTGCTCGGTTTGCTCTACAAAAACCGGCGCGGCTTTACCGGGCAGTTCCAATTGCCGGGCTGCATAAATAATTGATTGTAAGGGTGTTACCAAGGGAGCTTTGGCATTTATCTTGCTGGCAAGTTGCGGTATAAACCGACTATTTGCAAATCCTACTTTCCCGTTAACTGTGATATGAACACTCAAAATAGCATCGTGCACCGGAATCCCTGCATGGCGTTGTAAAAAATAAACATGCGTAACCCCGTTATGCCGCGTTTGATATTGATTGCTGACCAACACATCGGCGACATCGGCTTTATCCAATTGCCAACGATGGTGTTCCTGCTCCAGGTAGCGCAGGGCTATATCCAAAGGCGTTTGTTGCTGTGCCCAGGCACTCCCGAGCAACAAAATGAATAGTGTACTAATAAGCACTTTTTTGGTAGAGAGGGAATTCATATACTGCTTTATTTTTAAGTTTTCAAAGATAATGCAAAAGCAAAGGAAGGTTACACCGAAAAAATGAAGATGTACTGGTGTACGACAAAATGAATCGTTATTTTGGCAAAAATATATAGAATTCGTAAGAACTTTGTTAGAGTATTCCAAAATCAGCAAGCATATTATATGAAAGATAATAACAATATTATATATGGTCGGCACCCCATTATAGATGCCATCCAATCGGGGCAAACCATTGATAAAATCTTATTACAACAAGGTACGCGGGGCGATTTCGAGAAAGAGATTAGACATTTAAGTAAAGCGTATAATATTCCGGTACAAGTAGTTCCTAAGGAAAAACTACAACAATTTACCAAAGGGAATCACCAGGGAATTGTGGGATTTGTGTCGCTGGTGCAATATTTTCACTTGGAAGATGTGCTGCCGGGCATTTTTGAAAAATCGGAAACGCCTTTGATTCTGCTGCTGGATGGGGTGACGGATGTACGCAATTTTGGAGCGATAGCTCGTTCTGCGGAAGTGGCTGGTGCTCAAACGATTGTGGTACCTTTGAAAGGTAGCGCGCTCATCAATGCGGAAGCGATGAAAACCTCAGCGGGCGCTTTGGCAAAAATTCCGGTTTGCCGGGAAACCAGTCTGGCAAAAGCAATTGAGTATCTGAAACTATCGGGTATTCAAATTTTAGCCAGCGATTTACAAGCCACAAAAATGATTTATGAGCTTGATTTTCAACAACCTACCGCAATTATTATTGGCTCCGAGGGCGAGGGCGTAAATCCGGCACTGCTGCGCGAAGCGGATGCTTTATTTAAAATTCCACAAGTTGGCACCACAGATTCTTTTAATGTTTCGGTCGCAACAGGCATTATCCTGTATGAAGCCATGCGGCAGCGGCTATCATAGTGCAGCCTTAAAGGCTGCATTTACGTAGCACAGCCTTGAAGGCGGTGCTACAACAAAAAAAACTCCCGACGTTACTATTTACGCGGGAGGCAATAATCAAAAAACAGCAGGATAATATCTTGAGTGCATGTAGTAGCCTTTTGAAGCGTACCACATTTCTAATCGTTTCAACCACATAACATCATATAAGCCCCAGCCGGGTCTTGAATGAGGCAGTAATGCCCCTGTTCACCCATCCGTCTTTTTTCTCCTATCACTTTTCCACCAAGGCTTTTGCATTTTTCCAAACTTTCATCCAGGTTAGTAACCATCACATAGAGCAACCACTGCGGCGGCAAGTAGGCATTTGGACCGCGGGCGTGGCAAACGCCACTTACCCCATCCTGTGTATCCGGCACAATCATTGCATAGTCATTATAATCGCCCATGCTAACTGGCGATTTTTCCCAGCCCACTACTTGGCTATAAAAATCGCTAACAGTTTCTGCATCCTCCACTGTGAGATCACACCACATCACTTTTCCGATTTTAGGTGTTTCCATAAAACTTGGGTTTAAAAATTTAAATATATGAGCAGTGAAATATTGAACATCGTCAATTTTTCAAACAAAAGTAAATTCCTTGTTTCAACAAAAATGCTTACAGATCGCTGATGCGGCGGATGACTTGGTACAAATCAATATAATGATTTTGGTAATCACTATATGTATCTAGTTCTAGATCAAATGGATCATGTTCCAAATGATTAGCAGAAATCAATTTAAGACGGGTTACTCTGCCCTTTTGATCTTTGAGTTTTTGAACATATTTCACCCAAACACTACCTTTGGCTCGGACAGCGTATATCTTATTGTCTTTCAATTCATTGATACTTTCCAGACGTCGGCAAATAACAATATCGCCATTCTGAATCACCGGCTCCATACTATTACCGCTGATTGGAAAAGCCACCAACCCGCCCCCGGACAGCCCCGGAATGCTGAAAAATTCTTTATCCTCCTGATGGAAACCGTCCACTTCACCGGTAGCTACCCCGGCAAACGCCTCTGTAGAAGTGAATAAAATATTGCCTTTCCCGAAAATCACATTGGTATCGGTACCCATTTCCAGGGTAGGCAGATCAAACCCAAACGGTGTGCCAATGCCATCAATCAGATAGGCTTCATTCACCCCATACTCGCGACACAGAATACGCGCCTGACTATAATCAATGCAGCGTTTATCATCAGGATTGAGGTAAGCCCGAATGATGTGCCCATAAGCCCGATTGCCGAGAATCTTCTCTGCAAAATCGCCCATGCCTTTGCCGCCCCGGTCATTCTTGACAATAACCCCGCGCTCTTCCAGCAACTGGAATACTTTGATAAATCGCTCATTTAATTGGAGCCGGTCTTCGCGTATCATAAAGTGTAGTGTTTTCGGTTTAAAACAAAAATCAATGTTTTGGTTCTGCAAATTAAAACAAAAAATTGCATACAACAAATTATTGGAAAAGATTTTTTGAAGAAATTTTTTGTGGGATAGGCGTAGGAACGCTAACTAAATGATATTCTTTTGATTATCGCATTTTTACTTGAAGTATATCCGCAAACGAATAAATTTTATCGTTTTGCTTTCGTACGGCTGATAAATAAATCTTCTGTTCGGCAGGATTATACTGAATCTTCCATTCTTCTGCAAAAAACAGCCAGTCATAATAATTTTTTTGTAAAATTTGACGCTCCAACAGCGGGAAAGCCAATTGCTGATAGACTTCCACTTTCTTTCCTCGATAATCGCTTACCGCCGAACCCAGTCTAGTTTCCGCATACACAAGTTTGTCTGAAATGTTTTTTTTGAACGTTGGCGTATATTCTGTCATTATGAAGCCCATACCTAAAATGCCTACTGTAGCTGACAAATAACCAAACCCGAAAATACACAACATACCAGCTCCACTTATCCACTTTAATAGCCTTATTTTTTGGTACCAACCTAGCCAAAGCACGAGTGAAATGGTAAAATATATTTGTGTAAAAAGCCACCAGTCAAGCGTAGGCAATATTGTAGAAATTTTAAATATTATACATAATATAATAATAATGCTACAGAAAACAGTGGCAAGAGCTACTTGTCTTTGTAATTTAATATTATTTAATGTGTTTCTTATTAATACATAATTAATAATAGGATACAACCACAATGCAATTAAGATAATAAAAGTAGGGCCCATATTAAAAATGCATTAAGCTTTTAAGGCTTTCTGTCAATTGTACCACTTCCTCCTCGGTATTATAATAATGCGGCGACACGCGCAGTGCCCAATCCACGCCTTTTTCGGCAAAATCAAGCTGTGCGCCCAGCCGGGTGGTGATAGACGTATTGATACGAAATTCCTGTAGTTTTGCTTTCAAAGCATTTGATTCCCAGCCAGTTATGGCATAAGTAGTGATACCGCAGCGCGCTTTTCCTTTATCCAGATTTTTAATGCCCGGAATAGCGCTTAATTTTTCCCGGCATAAATCTGCCAGATATTTTACACGGGTTTCAATTTGTGACAAGCCAATCGTCATGGCGTATTCCACACAAACTTTGCTGCCCAGCATGAGGGCGTGCGGGCGTTCCCAAAGCTCAAAGCGCCGGGCGTCCGGACGAGTTTCGTAGCCATCCGAGGCGGTCCAGTTTGCACTGAGTAAATCCAGGAATAAAGGTTCCAATCCAGCATCCAATGCCTTGTCTGAAACATAGAGAAAGCCTGCTCCACGGGGTCCGCGCAAAAACTTCCGGAATGTCGCACTTAAAAAATCGCAATGTATTTCCTGCACATTCAGAGGCATTTGTCCAGCAGACTGGCAGGCGTCCACGAGGTACCAAATATTTTCCGCTTTACAAATTTCGCCAATGGCAGCCACCGGCTGTACCAAACCCGAATTGGTGGGCACATGCGTGACCGCCACCAGTTTTGGACGATGTTTTTGAATTAAACCGCGAACGGAGTCAACATCCACGCCGCCTTCGGGCAAATCTTCGGCGCGGATGAGCTGCACGCCAAAGCGCTTTTGCAATTCCAGAAACGCAATTTGGTTGGAAACATAGTCATTTTTAGTGGTGAGAATCACATCGCCTTTTGCAAATGAAATGGCGGATAATGCCCGATTATAAGCATCCGTAGCGCTGCCGGTATAGGCAATGTTGCGAGGCTGGCAGTTCAAAAACCGCGCCATTACATTATAAAAATCTTCTATTTTATGGTGTGCTGTGGCTTCGGCTTCGTAACCACCAATTTCAATTTCGAGTTGAAAATGTTGTTGAATGGCGTCAATCACGGGTTGTGGCGTCAAAGCTGAACCAGCATTATTAAAATGCATACGATTTTTCGTACCGGGTGTTTCCAAGCGGAATTGCTCAATTTGTGCTGGAGTCATGGAATATTGTTAGCAGTTATTTATTGAATGTTATTTGTCACTTATTCCCTAGGTCATTCCGTCTCCCTGTCACGCTTCACACCGCAGCATCCTGGTTATTCCCTTCCGATCGGTCAAGGTTCAACAATTTCATCACCATAATCGTTGCCGGTTCGTGTTCAAACGAGGTCTTTATTTCCTGCGTGAGCGCTGCCATGATTTCTTCGTATTCGCCAAAAACCTGGGTACTCATCATATTGACGCGCACGTCGAGGTTCTGGTACTGTTGCAAACGATGAATAAATGCTTCAATCGGCTGGTCGTAATTTTGCTGACTCAACGGATACATACTGATTTCGAGTGATGCTTTCATATGTAATTATTTTTAACACTGTGGATACTATTGATACTGTGGATGTTATGGATGCTATAGCGACAAGAAGATTGCCCAGCCAGCATACACAGTATCTTTAAATATCAAAAGCATCGGTAGCATTTTTGTTTACACCAGCATTTCCTCGGCGCGGCGTTTGGCAATGTCTTCTTTGATCTTGCGCCAGTCGTCACCCATAATTTTGTTCATGCCTTTGTCCACCACGTAATGCCGGGCAATGTTCCACAGACCTTTCGCGCGCCGCACATACGATTCGTTTGCCCGCAACGACATGGAGTAGCCGCCATCGGTGTACTCAATGTAGTGCCAATAGCCACTGGGCATGAAGATCGTTTCACCAGGATTCAGGATAGTTTCAAACCCTTGCACCTTGCGTAACGCCGGATATTTTTCATAATCGGGGTTATTCACATCTACATAACTTGCCACGGTAAACGGATGCTGGTAAATGTACTTTGACTGCTCCGGCGAGAAAAGCACCACGCGTTTGCGACCGTGAAACTGATTTAAAAAAACGTGGGATAAGTCAATATCATAATGCAATGCTACTTTGGAGCCTTCGCCCCCGAAAAACATAAACGGAAATTCTTTAATAAAACCGTCCATGATGGTCGGTATCGAAAAATCGTGCACCAGATCAGGCGCATGACGGAAGATATTAAACAAAAACAAGCGCAGATCGGTCGGTCCGGCTTCGAGTTTTTCGAGGTATTCGCGCAGCGGAATTTCCATATCCGGCGTCATGTAACCCTTTCCGGGCTTAGAATAGTTGTCGGATACCACCGGCACCTGCAAGTGTCCATAATGTTCTTTGAAATACTCAATCGTCCATTTCGTTTTGGCGGGCCAGGCATCAATTAAATCGGTAAACACGACTGGCTTGGCGGGGAGGAGGTATTCTTGAGTAAAGGTTTCGCGTGTAAGTCCTGAACGTTTTTCAATGGGATGTAGCGTCAACATACTCGCATATGTTTTTTTGTTAGCAATAAGTAGCTGAATGACTTCACATTGCAAAATCATCCGAGCTATTCCGGGTATTCTGAAATCGTTTAATGAGGATTAAACATGCAAAGATAATTTAAACCTATTGTTGGTTGCATTTACCCTGGCTTTAAAAAATTATTGATTTACAATTTCATAATCAACAAATAATTGATAAAACTTTCCTGTTTTTAATGATAAACAAAATAAACATACTGACACAAAAACTTACTTTTTCCATTAGATAACCCTATTTTTGTAAAAATTATGTTACTTGTTATTTGTTATCCGGCAAATTGAACTTGCACTCTGCACTTGCCTATATAACCAATAACCGGTAACAATAATGTGATTTCATGGCAGCGAAGAAGAAAAAAAACCTCAAACAACTTTCTTTGAACATTGGGCTGAACGACGAGCGTATTCCCAAACTGGGGGGCGTGGTACTGTTGTTCTTAGCCTTTTATTTATTTATTGCATTTTTTTCCTATCTGTTTACGTGGTACATTGACCAGGATAAGGTGCTTCGTTTTTCCTGGCAACAGTTGCTGGCAAGCGAGTTTCAAATGGCAAACTGGCTGGGTCGCTTGGGCGCAGTGGTGTCCAATGCTTTTTTTTACTGGGGTTTTGGGGTTCCCTCCTTTTTCTTTGTATATATTTTGCTGCAATTGGGGCTGGGCATGATTTTCCGCACGCCCCTGAGACAATATTGGCATCGGGTGCGCTCGGCTTTGTTATGGACCTTATTCTTGTCGGTACTCTTGGAGTTTGTGTTCGGAAGTTTTGGATTTCCTTGGGGTGGCGCTTTTGGACAAGCGGTAAGCGACTGGATCATTCATTTTGTGGGAACGCTGGGATTGATTGTATTAATCCTTGCAGCGTTAGCGGGCATGATTATTTGGACCTTCAATCCTAATTTCCGCGAAATGACTTTCCAACAGGCATTCGACGAAGCCCGAAATTATGTGCTCGATTGGTTTTATGGTCGCCTGCCTTGGCGTAGAAAGCGACAGCCAAGCAGTATGCCGTCCTTGCCTACTGCAACTACGGAGCGCAGTGCCCCCATCAAGAATTTACCGCCTATTGTACCGCCTTTGCAAAATGGAGAGAGCGATCTTGCCCGAGAAAAAGCAGCTCAACTCGCCTTAAATCTGGCGGAACGTCAAGCGAATACGCCACTGAAAGCCGGTGAAGCTGAACTGGAAATTGAAGCGCCGGTGGCGGAAGAGCAAGTGCCTGAATTAGAAACCGTTATTAAACCAATTGATCCGCCCTCGCAAGCCAGTGCCTTGACTGAAGAAAATCAGGATCACAGTGAACCCTATGACCCCACGCTGGAATTGTCGGCTTACGAGCATCCGATTTTGCAATTGTTGCCAGAATACGCCGAGGAGAAATTTGAAATTGACCGCGAAGAACTCGAAGCGAACAAGGATCAAATCATTGAAACGCTTTTAAATTATAAAATTGAAATTACCAAAATCCGCGCCACCATTGGTCCTACGGTGACACTATACGAAATCGTTCCGGCGCCGGGCGTACGGGTTTCGCGAATAAAGAATCTGGAAGACGACATTGCGCTGAGTTTGTCGGCATTGGGTATTCGTATCATCGCGCCCATTCCCGGCAAGGGTACCATCGGTATTGAAGTGCCGAATAAGCGCAAGCAGATTGTGTCAATGCGGGAGGTGCTGGCTTCACCGAAATTCAAACAGGCGAAGATGGACCTGCCCATTGCGCTGGGTAAAACTATTTCCAACGAAGTATTTGTGGCGGATTTGGCGAAGATGCCGCACTTGCTCATTGCCGGGGCAACCGGTCAGGGTAAGTCGGTGGGTATCAATGCGGTACTGATGTCTTTGTTGTACAAAAAGCACCCTTCGCAGTTAAAATTGGTGATGATTGACCCGAAAAAGGTCGAATTATTCCCGTACAGCAAGCTGGAAAATCATTTTCTGGCGTTCTTACCTGGTCAGGATGAGCCGATTACGACCGAAACCAGCAAGGTGATTCACACGCTGAATTCGCTTTGTATTGAAATGGATCAGCGCTATGATTTGTTGAAAAAAGCCTCGGCACGAAATATCCGCGAGTACAATGAAAAATTTGTGCAGCGCGTCCTCAATCCACTCAAAGGGCACCGTTTCCTGCCTTTTATCGTGTTGGTGATTGACGAATTTGCCGATTTAATTATGACTGCCGGTAAGGAAGTCGAGCTTCCGATTGGGCGCTTGGCGCAGCTGGCGCGGGCGGTCGGCATTCACCTGATTATTGCCACGCAGCGCCCTTCGGTGAATATTATTACCGGTGTGATTAAAGCCAACTTCCCGGCGCGTATCGCTTATAAAGTGGCGTCGAAAGTGGATTCGCGTACGATTTTGGATGCTGGTGGCGCGGAGCAGTTGATCGGTCGGGGCGATATGTTGCTTTCCGTCGGTGGCGACATGGTACGCCTGCAATCGGCATTTGTGGATACGCCCGAAGTGGAAAAAGTGGTTGATTTTATTGGCGATCAGCGGGGCTACCCGGAACCTTATCTCCTGCCGGAATTCCATTCAGATGAAGAAATTCAAGGCGTTACGCCATTGAAATACAGTGATTTAGACGAAATGTTTGAAGATGCCGCTCGCCTCATTGTACAAAACCAGCATGGCTCCACGTCCATGATTCAGCGACGCCTCAAGCTCGGCTACAATCGCGCCGGGCGCATTATGGATCAAATGGAAGCGATGGGTATTGTGGGTCCGAGCGAAGGCAGCAAAGTGCGCGAGGTCTTGATTTTTGATGAAATGGAGTTGGAACGGTACTTGGGGGATTTGCGGAACCGGAAATAACGTAGCGCAGCCTTTAGGCTGCCTCCCGTCCATCAGGCTTTAGCCTGAGAACTATAGCATGAACTTAATAATAATAATTAATATATCATCCCATTTTAATGCATACAACAGAAGATATAAGCGCTAAATTAAGAGAGTTGGAAATCGAAAAGTACTATCCCAACTTTGCTAAAAAGTTAAAAGAAAATCCATTATATAACCATGATTTGTATGGAGCTGTTGATTCGTGCTTAGGAAATTTAGGTATAGCCTTTTATGTTGATTTAATTTTTAAAGGCGAAAAATTGGTAGGCTATCAACCATATTTAAAATTTTATCCTTATAATAAATTTGGGGAACCATCTCAAGAAAGACTAATTTACGACTCATCAAATTATTTTAAAGAAAGAGGTGATGCTTACAAATTTTTATTAAAAGAGATTTTAAATTCAATTGAATATAGACTTGGGGACGTTTGATTTGAAATCAAAAGCAGCAAAGTTTGGCACCTAATACCTTACATCTAATTTCCACCAAAATAAAACCCACATTCATGAAAAAATCATTCTTTTTCATTTGTATCCTTTTTACTACCCTGTATAGTTGTAAAAAAGCAGCACCTACCGAGGACGCGACCGATGTAAAGCAGTACACCATCGAACAATTTATGAACAATGTAAGCTACAATGGGGGCGCTTTTTCGCACGACGACAGCAAAATTCTGGTGACCAGCAACAAATCCGGTATTTTCAATGCCTACGAAATTCCCGTTACTGGCGGCGAGCCAAAAGCGCTGACGAATTCAACTGGTTCTTCGGTGTTTGCGATCTCTTACTTTCCAAATGATGACCGCATTTTGTACCAACAAGATGACAATGGCAATGAAATCCTGCATTTATTTGTACGCAATACCGACGGCTCTTCGGTAGAACTGACGCCCGATTCGGCAGCCCGTGCGCAGTTTTACGGCTGGTCGTACGATCGTAAAAGTTTTTATTACGGCTATAACAAGCGCAATCCGGGTATGATGGATGTGTTTGAAATGGATATTGCTACCTTGCAACCCAAGCTGCTGTACGAAATGAAAGAAGCGCTCGACTTCAACGGCATTTCACCTGATAAAAAATACATGGTGCTCGGCAAAGCCATTACTACGAATGATAATGATCTGTATCTGTATGATTTTCAGAAGAAAACCATGCAAAAAATTTCGCAAAACCAAGCCGCACACAGCCTGGCTGACTTTAGCCCTGACGGAAAGTTCATGTATTATCTGACGGATGATGGCAGTGAATTTGCACATTTGGTCAAATATGAGCTTGCCACCGGCAAACGCGAAAAAGCTTTGGAAGAAAAATGGGATATCGCGTATGCTTATTTTTCCCAAAATGGGAAGTATCAGGTAATTGGCACAAATGAAGACGGCAAGACAGTGGTGCGCATTATGAATATGGAAACTGGCGATGCCGTTGATTTTCCTGACTTTGGCGATGTGGACATCACTTCGGTGAATATTTCCGACCGGGAAAAATTAATGACCTTTTATCTCGGCGGCTCAGGCACGCCCAGCGATTTATACGTGTATAATATTGAAAGCGGCGAGTCGAAGCAATTGACGAATTCATTGAATCCTGAGATTGATCCAGAAGATTTAGTCACCGCCACGGTCGTGCGTTACAAGTCTTTTGATGGCGTGGAAATTCCGGCAATTTATTACAAGCCCAAACAAGCTTCCGCGCAAAATAAAGTACCGGCACTGGTATGGGTGCATGGTGGTCCTGGTGGTCAAACCCGGCAGACGTATAGCGCTCAGATTCAATACCTTGTTAATCATGGCTATGCCGTTTTGGGTGTAAACAATCGCGGTAGCAGCGGCTACGGGAAGACTTTTTTCAACATGGACAATAAAAATCATGGCGAAAAAGATTTGCAAGATTGCGTAGAAGGTAAAAACTGGCTGGCGCAGCAGGCATACATTGATTCCAGCAAAATCGGCATTATTGGCGGTTCATATGGTGGGTTCATGGTAATGGCAGCACTCGTGCACCAGCCCGAAGCGTTTGACGTGGGGGTTAATATTTTTGGTGTAACCAATTGGATTCGTACCCTGAAAAGCATTCCACCCTGGTGGGAATCGAATCGCAAAGCGCTGTACGATGAATTGGGCGACCCTTACAACCCTCAAGACTCCGCGCGTTTGTACCGCATTTCACCTTTATTTCACCCGGAAAAAATCACCAAGCCGGTAATGGTGCTGCAAGGTTCTAAAGATCCACGGGTGTTGCAAGTCGAATCGGATGAAATCGTGGCGGCGGCTAAGAAAAATGGCGTTCCGGTCGAGTATGTCCTTTTCCCCGATGAAGGGCACGGTTTTGTAAAAAAAGAAAATCAGATCGAAGCTTATAGTAAAGTATTGGAATTCCTGGATAAATACTTGAAGAAAAAAGAACAATTGAAAGGATAATTTTTTAATAAGTCAGAAGTGGGAAATCAGATTTTTTCACGTTTTACTAGTCTGATCTCCGACTTCTGACTTTTCACGCTTACTTCAGACCTCCATAAACTCTAACGGCTTAAATTCAATCGTTTCATCCAGCATCTTGCGATATGCAACGTGAACCCGATCGGGTTTTACATTCAAATTGGCACAAGTCTCCACCATCAATTTATTATGCCCGCGAATGGTCGCTAAAAAAACATCATGATAATGATCCGTTAAATATTTGGTATATAAAAAATCCACCAGTACCGGAAAAATGCCTTTGCGTTGATAATCAGGGTGTACGCCAAAAAGTAAGCCTTTCATTGGCTTTGGCTTCGCCATTTTTAATTTTATAATAAACCATAATAATTTCAACTTATTCATTTTTCCATGCGCATGTTTTAAAAAAGGATTGACTTCCGGCAGTAAGCCACAAAAGCCGATGGGATGCGCCCCATCATACACAAAGCAAGCCAATTTTGGATCTAAAATTGGACGAATTTGCTTCAGCAAAGCGTGTACCAGCTTGAATTCCAATGGTTTAAAATAAGGCTGAAAATGGAAAGTTTCGTTGTAAAAAGTGGATAATTCCAGTGCGAGTTTTTCCAGATTTTTAGTATCAATATGCCGAATAGTCAAATTATATCGCTCTTTTACTCTTGCCGCCAAAGGACGGAAACGCTCAATTGGAACGGCTTTGTTAGTGCCGCGCAAAGTCAGTACCTGCTCATAGGGTCGGAAGCCCCAATTTTCAAAAAACGCCTGGTAATACGGTGGATGATAATATTCCTGATAGAGTGGCGCATGCTCAAAACCCTTCACCAGCAAGCCCCAAAACTTGTCGCGCTCACCAAAATTAACGGGCCCATCAATCGCTTTAACGCCTTTGGCTTTTAAAATCTGTTCGGCGTGCGCCAATAATTCAAACGCATATTCCTGGTTGTCAATACATTCAAAAAAACCAATACCGCCGGTTGGATAAGGTT
>JBKBWT010000062.1:17505-20378 GCA_046314415.1 Saprospiraceae bacterium | reverse complement strand
AACAGTTAACAATACAAAGTTGCTTCGCTTTTGGCAAATAAACAGCATGGAATGGCAAGAAGTTTCAACAAAGTTTCATTTGCATTTAAGCAGGAATTTAACATTTTTAAAGCAGCGATACATTTGTTATGTACGATCTTTATTTTAAGGGGTAATCATTACAAAATAATAAATGCCTATAAACGCCTTTAACCAGACATTTTTCTGAGTTTCTGTTTTTTTACAGCATGCTTGCGAACATTTAAATCATTATTACTTTCTCTCCCCAGGCTTACTATCCAACTTTAGTAAAGCTAGCGCCAATCATCTTGAATGCTGATCATTCCCCAGCAAACTCCGAGCCCTGTGTATTTACACTACTTTGCCCCGGTGCAAAGAGGCTTTATTATTTTTTAACTTAAACACTAATTCAGTTATGAAAAAATTCTCACTAGTTCTGTCGCTGGTGTTAATGGGGATTGTTTCCCTGCTAGCTCAGCGAACAGTGACGGGCACCGTTGTGGATGAAACCAATGAACCACTAATTGGCGCCAGCATCTTAGTTAAGGGTACTACGATAGGTACAGTTACTGAAGCAGATGGGACTTACACACTGACTTTGTCAGAGAATGCTACAACGCTGATCTTTTCTTACACAGGCTATGCCACGCAGGAAATTCCTATTGGTGCTTCCAATGTAATAGATGTAACGCTCACTACCGATGTCGCTCAATTGAGCGAAGTAGTAGTCACCGGATATTCAGAGGTGGAACGCCGCCGCTTGACTGCCTCCGTGTCTACCATTGATAATGAAGCGATTGAGAATGTACCCCTACCGGATGTCAACCAATTAATTCAAGGGCGAGCCCCTGGCGTACTTACCACGGCCCCTTCCGGGCAACCAGGTGCCCAACAAGCCATTCGCATTCGTGGTACCGGTTCGATTACGGCTGGTCGAGGTCCATTGTATGTCATTGACGGAGTTATTATTGAACAAGGTGACCTTACCACCACTACTACCACCAATGATGTACTGGCGAATATCAATCCAAATGATATTGAAAACATTTCTATTTTGAAAGATGCCGCAGCTACCGCTTTATATGGTGCACGTGGATCGAATGGGGTTATCCTGATTACCACCAAACGTGGTCGTGCCGGTGCTACCGTCATTACTGCCAAAGCGCAATATGGCACTACACAGCCCAATACGGGTAACTTTGACCTGATGAACGGTGAGCAAATCTGGAACTACGAACGTCAGGTGCTGGCAAATAGTGGCTACACACCGGAAGAAATTGACGAACTCTATCCGCAATCCTTGCTGAATACCTCGTTTGACTGGGTGGACGCGGCTTTCCGGCAAGGGCAAACCAGCAATCTGGAATTACAAGCTTCGGGTGGCAATGAGAAGACCCGCTTTTTTGTATCCGGTGGTTATTTTCAACAGGATGGTATCTTGATAGAATCGGATTTTAATCGGCTTTCGCTTCGTAGTAATATTGATCATATGGCTTCGGATAAGTTAGACTTTAGTCTTAATTTTAATGCCTCTTATACCGACAATCTCAATGCTGGTGCGGGTAATAACTTCTCCTCACCGCTGTTGGGTGCATTTGTCAATACGCCGCTGCAATCGCCTATTAATCCGGCAACGGGTGAATATTACACTGGCTTGGAGCCAGATTGGACAATTTTCACCGGCGATAACTTTTTGTACTCTGCGCCACTTAACCCCTCCGTCAACCGCAACCTGCGCCTTATTTCTAAGGTGTCGGCACGCTATAGAATTTTACCGAATTTAAATTTTACGCAAACCGCTAATATTGATTTCATTAATATTCGAGAAAATAATTTCTTTGACCCAACCACTGCTGACGGTGCACCGCTGAACGGAGCGATTACCGATGCATATAATGAGAATCGTACCCTGACCACGCAGTCCTTGTTGCGCTATTTTACCACCTTGAGTTCCGATCATAATCTCGATGCACTGGCGGGTTTTGAATTTCAACGCGTTAATCGTTCCAATTTTAACGCTACGGGTATTGGCTTGGCTTCGGGTCAGTTGAAGTACCTGGGTTCTGCTGCCGAGCCTCAGACGGTGGGCGGTTTTTCCACCGATTATTCGTTTGTATCGGTACTAGGACAAGTGAATTATAACTTCCGGGAAAAATATTTCCTGACAGTAAGTGCGCGGAATGATGGTTCTTCGCGTTTTGGCGCTAATAATCGATACGCAACCTTCTATTCAGTCGGCGGCTCCTGGATTTTGACGAGCGAAGATTTTCTCCAAAATGGCTTTTTTAACAACCTGCGCCTGCGGGCTAGCTACGGTACTTCCGGTAATGCCGATATTGAAAACTTTAGATCACAGGAGTTATACTCTTTTGCTACCGATCCTTATAATCTGGGTAGTGTAGGGTATAATAATCAACCGGGTAGCGTACCAGCGCAGATTGCTAACCCGGATTTGACCTGGGAAATCAGCAAAAATTTGAATGTAGGCTTGGATTTTGCTGTCTTAAACAGCCGCCTGAGCGGTACGATTGAATGGTACAATCGCCGGGGCGAAGACTTGCTGCTGAATGTACCGGTTTCTTCCACTTCCGGGTTCACCACTGCCTTACGCAATGTTGGAGCAATCAGAAATTCCGGCGTGGAGTTAACCCTCTCTACTGCACCATTTATTCCTAGTAGTCCGAATGGCTTCCGTTGGAATATTGATTTTAATTTCTCGGCTAACCGCAATCAAATTCTGGAACTTCCGAATGATGAAGACATTATCAATCCGGATATTCCTCGTCAGCTTTGGCGCGAAGGCGAACCCATCCGTACTCAATACATGCAGGTATGGGCAGGCGTAGATCCGGCTAATGGCAAACCGCTGTGGG
>JBKBWT010000062.1:12059-17495 GCA_046314415.1 Saprospiraceae bacterium | reverse complement strand
GCTGTGGGAAACCGAAGAAGGCACCACCAGCGATTATCGCCAGGCGGTACGCAAGGTTGTCGGCAATGCCGAACCTGATTTTATTGCCGGTCTGAACAATACATTTTCTTTCCGTGGCTTCTCCTTATCCGCATTTTTTTACACAGCGCAAGGACACGAAATTTACAATTCATCGCGTGCTTTTGTAGAAAGCGACGGACAACGCATTGGGCAATTTAATAATATTATACAAGCCGGTGAAAACTACTGGCAACAGCCAGGTGATGTTGCCGAGCGCCCACAGCCGCTGTTGGGTGGTAACAGTCGCTCCAATGCTTCCTCTTCGCGCTACCTCGAAGACGGATCGTTCATTCGTTTACGTAATGTTACCTTGAGTTATTCATTTCCTAATACGTTTGCTAAACGCATTGGACTTTCGAATGTATTGCTGTACGTACAAGGACAAAACCTGCTCACTATTACCGATTACACTGGCTTCGATCCCGAGATGGACGAGAGTGGCGAGGAATTCTTCCGTTATCCGGTAGGTAAAACCATCACATTCGGTTTGGATGTTTCTTTCTAATTTTTAACAAATGAATGAATAATCATGAAAAAATTAAAATCATTATTATATCTGTGCTGCTTATCTATCATAATGGCTTCCTGTGGGGATGAACTGGATTTATCGCCAACGGATGCATTGCCAACAGACGAGGCATTGAATGATATTAGCGGCGCGCGCGCTGCCATTTTAGGTTTGTATAATGGATTACAGTCGGTTTCCTATTATGGTAGAAATTATTTGGTAATGCCGGAAGTAGAAGGCGATCTGGTGTATTTGTCGATTGCCAATTCTAACCGTTTTGTAACCAATTATACATACACCTGGAATGCAGATAATACCGATATTCGTGATTTATGGAACGTTGCATATTCCACGATTTTCCGTGCCAATAATATTATTGCTCGGATTGATAACATTGAGGGAGATGAAACAGAACTCAACAGCATCAAAGGCGAAGCCTTGGGCTTACGGGCACTGATTTATTTTGATCTGGTACGTGCCTTTGCCAAGCCTTACACGCAGAGCACGCCAACGACTGACCTGGGTGTACCGCTGGTACTCACGCCTGGTGTAGAGGAACCAGCTCGCAACACCATCGAAGAGGTTTATACGCAGATCATTGCGGACCTGAATGCGGCTCGTCCGCTGCTTACCAATGAAAGTATTTATCGCTTCTCGCAAGATGCTGCCGATGCGCTATTAGCAAGGGTTTATTTGTACAAAGGTGATTATGCCAATGCCGAACAGGCGGCTTCTACCGTTATTAACAGTGGGCGCTATGCAATTGCGGAAGATATTGTAGCAGCTTTTGCCGAACCAGGCTCTTCCGAGGAAATTTTTACGCTGCGCTATGTTGCTACTGAAACAAATGGAGCTGACAATCTGGGGCAGATTTACAATCCGGAAGGTTATGGCGATATTCGGGTATCCGAGGATTTGATTGATTTATATGAAGAAGGCGACGACCGACTGGAATTTATTTATGAAGAACCCACTTCAGGCGAATTTTTCCAAAGTAAATTCTTTGCCCAGGATGATGTACCGGGTTTATTCAGCCCCAAAATCCTGCGTATTTCCGAAATGTATCTGATCCGTGCCGAAGCCAATGCCCGTCAGAATAAAGGCACCCAGGCATTAGCTGACCTGAATGCCATTCGCACCAAACGTGGCGCTACTTCGTTGTCCGGTTTATCCGGTGACGCGTTGCTACAAGCAGTACTCGATGAACGCCGTCGTGAGTTGGCATTTGAAGGACATACCAAGTTTGACCTATGGCGCAATGGCATTGATTTGGTAAGAGACCAATGTAATACCGGCGTAGAGTTGACTGCGCCCTGTACAATTGAAGCTACTTCAAATCTGATTGTTTATCCTATTCCGCGTCGGGAAGTAGATGTAAATCAAAACATTGTACAGAATCCAGGTTACTAAAATAGCGTACATTTTAGCTTTTGACGTACTGTTCAGGAAGGCTCCTTTTGCAAAAAGGAGCCTTTTTTAGTCTATTTAGTGTTATTATTTTCAATTTTTACATGAACACAATTTAATTTTGGATGTTCGTTGTTTGTCGAAGTTGAAATCTTCTAATTAATTGTTTCCCCCCATTCTGCCTGCTTGAAAACAATCTTCTGAAAATTAGTGTGATGTATATTTAATTTTTAAAACTCTATTCAAAACTCATTAGTATGAAAAAACGCTCACTAGTTCTGACGCTGATACTCTTCAGTGTTGTAACACTATTGGCTCAGCGCACCATCAGCGGTAAAATTACCGATCCAACCAATGAGCCACTCGTAGGTGCTACGGTTCTGGTACAAGGTACGAGTACCGGTACTGCCAGCGACGTCAATGGCGAATTTACTTTGAATGTTCCCGATGGCGGTACGACGCTTGTGATTTCCTACACCGGTTTTACCACTAGAACCGTTGCACTGGGCAGCGAAAGCACGTACAACATCATCATGGAAACAGAAGCAGCCGTGTTGCAGGACATTGTTGTGGTCGGTTATGGTACTGCTACGCGCAAGGAATTGACCGGCTCTGTGTCTAAAGTTTCCGGCGAGACCATCTCTCGTTTGCCGGTTACTGGTTTAGACCAGGCACTACAAGGGCAAGCAGCCGGTGTACAGGTTACTAATACTTCTGGTACGCCTGGTTCGGCGGTATCCATTCGTGTACGCGGTACATCTTCGATCAACGCCAGCAGCCAGCCTTTATATGTGATTGATGGTATTCCAATCAACACGGGCAGCTATTCTCAGTTGGGTTTCGGTGGTCAAACCACCAACGCACTAGCCGACCTGAACCCTGCGGACATCGAATCAATGGAAATCCTAAAGGATGCAGCAGCAGCAGCCATCTATGGTTCGCGCGCCAGCAATGGGGTAGTCTTGATCACAACTAAGCGAGGTCGTCAACAAAAAACCCAGGTTTCATTGAATTCTTACTACGGGGTACAAGATGTTTGGAAAACGATTCCTACGACTACCGGACCGGAGTATGTGGCACTCGTACAAGAAGCTATTGTCAATCGTTTCGGAGCAGGTCGTCTGCCGAGCCAGTCTGGTTTACAAGGTTTGGACGCTGATCCTAGTACGTATCCAACTACCAACTGGCAAGATGAGATTTTCCAGACTGCACCGATGTCACAAACGGACTTGTCTTTCAGTGGTGGTAATGAACGTACTAAATTTTATGTATCCGGTTCTTACTTTACCCAAGATGGGACGATTAAAGGTTCTAACTTTGACCGCTACAGCTTCCGTACCAACCTGGACAACCTGGTGACAGACAAATTCAAGGTTGGCTTAACTTCTTCATTCTCTCGTTCAGTCAGCACTCGTATTAACAATGACAATAACATCTTCGGGGTGTTAAGTACCGCCGTTTTATTGGGTTCGCATATTCCGACTTTCAATGCCGACGGCACCTACGGACGCGACCGCAACGCTTCCATCGAAAACCCGATTGCTGCCTATCGGGAACCTACGAATGATGTATTCAGCAATCGTTTACTGGCAAGTGTTTATGGGGAATACACCATTTTGAAGGGGCTGAATTTCCGTACCTCGGTAAGCGCAGACTACATCAACTTCCGTGAATTCCGTTTCAACCCTACGACTACCAACGCCGGTGCAGGTACCGGTGGTACCGGTATTGAAGCCCTCAACGCTGAATTGAACCTGGTCAATGAAAACTACTTTACATATCGCACTAGCCTTGGCAAACTGAATTTTGATGGTTTGTTAGGTGCTTCTTTCCAAAACAGTAGCCAGGAATTCTTCTTCGGTCAAGGTGAAAACTTCCCGGGTAATACCATTAAGACCCTTAACGCCGCTTCAATCAAGCGCGATGTGACTTCCGGACGTAGCGAATGGGGATTGAACAGTTATTTCTCGCGTTTCAACTTTAGCTGGGATGAGAAATATATCATTTCTGCCAGTGTGCGTGCTGACGGTTCTTCGCGTTTTGGTGCTGACAATCGTTGGGGCGTATTTCCGGCAGCTTCCGTAGCTTGGAACATTTCTGAAGAAGGTTTTCTGCAAGACAGCCGTTTGATCTCTAACTTGAAATTGAAAGCCAGCTGGGGTATCCGCGGTAACCAGGAAATCGGTAACTTCGCTTCTCGCGCACTCATCAGCCCGGGTACCAACTACTTACAGCGTGCAGGTTTGGCACCAACGCAATTAGGTAACCCGGCACTGACCTGGGAAGAACGGGAAGATATTGACCTTGGGTTAGAATTAGGTTTGTTTGACGACCGCTTGTCACTTACCGTAGAAGCCTTCCAGGGTACCACAAATGAATTGTTGCTCAACCGTCCGCTGGTAGGGGCATCTGGTTTTACCGGTATCACTGAAAACATCGGTTCTATCCGCAACCGAGGCATAGATGTCACTTTGAATACCCTGAATATCAACGCAGAAAAATTCACCTGGTCCACTACCCTGAACGTATCGGTCTTTGAAAATGAGATTTTGAAACTGGCAGGTACACCTTTTGCGGCTGGTTTTGCCAGCTGGGTAGAAGAAGGTCAGCCTTTAGGTGCTTTCCGGGGTGCTAAAGTGGTGAAAGTATTCCAGACTCAAGCCGAAATTGATGCCTTGAATGCAACGGCAAAAGAACGCACGGGTAACGCGAACGCAGTTTATCAGTCCACGTTGACCCGTCCTGGCGATTTGATGTTCGAAGACATTAACAATGACGGTGTGATCACTGGTGCTGACCAGAAAATTCTGGGCGATGCTAATCCTGATTTCTATGGTGGTATCACAAATAATATTTCCGCATTTGGTTTTGATCTATCTTTCTTCTTCCAGTTCAGCATTGGCAATGAAATTTACAACAACACCAATTCCTTCGCTGAAGGTATGAACGGTGTATTTGGTCAGTTTGCTTCCGTAAGCAATCGCTGGACGCCGAATAATCCGCAAGAAAACATCCGTTTCCCGCGTGCAGTATTTGGTGACCCGAACAACAACCGCCGCGTTTCTGACCGTTTCATCGAAGATGGTTCGTATGTGCGTCTGAAAAACATCAGTCTGGGATACAACTTGCCGAATAGCCTGCTGAAGAAATTAAATATGTCGAAAGCCCGCATTTATGTAAGTGGTCAAAACCTGCTGACATTCACGGACTACTCTGGCTTTGACCCTGAAGTAAGTACCTTTGCCAATACCAATACAGCACCAGGTACAGACTTCCTGACTTTCCCACAGGCACGTACGATGATTGTTGGATTGAATCTGGGTTTCTAAATTTTTATCAAAACTTAATGCAGAATCATTATGAAAAATAATTTGCTTAAAATATTAGCACTGATTGCCATCATCAATTTCTTCCCAGCCTGCGAAGATAACCTACAGGCTGATTTGGAAACGGCACTGGAT
>JBKBWT010000062.1:0-12049 GCA_046314415.1 Saprospiraceae bacterium | reverse complement strand
ATGCTTCCACGGGTTTTAAAACCAAGCAAGACGTAGATGCAGCGCTACTGGGCTGTTACAACTCCCTGCAAAGCGGCAATTATTATGGTTTGCGCATCTGGGCATTGCCCGATGTCTATACGGGTACATTGACACATACGGGTACTTTCCCCAGCTGGGCGCAATTTGCTAACCGTAGCATTCTGCCGGATAATGCAGAAATCGGAGGTATGTGGAATACGATTTATGTTGGCATCAACCGCGCCAACAATGTAATTGCTTCTGCACCGGGCGTCAATGATCCAAGTTTCAATGTAAACAATGCGCTGGGCGAAGCACGCTTACTGCGGGCATTCCACTACTTCAACCTCTTGTACTTGTTTGGCGGCTCACCGGCAGGTTTTAACAAACCCAATGGCGTAGGTGTACCTATTTTCGACAAGCCAACGCTGTCAGCTGCCGATGCTACTCCCAAAACACGCAACACCGAAGCACAAGTATGGACGTTCATCTTTGATGACCTGAATTTTGCACTGACGAATCTCAATGACAACAACGGCATTGGTCGTATCAACAAAAATGTTGCCCGCGCTCTGAAAGCTCGCATCCACCAGGCTCGTGGGGAATGGGCGGAAGCCGAAGCGGCAGCGAATGAAGTGATTGCTACCAACCGCTATACCCTGTTGTCAGGTGCAAATTATGCCAACATTTTCTTGTCGAAGAATTCAACCGAAACCATCTGGGAATTGCAATTTGATGCGAATAACGTCAACTCTATTGCCTTTTTCTACTACCCGGTTGCCCAGGGTGGACGTAACGAAATTACTTCTGCTACCGCTTTAAGAAACCTGCATGAAATGGGCGACTTGCGTCTTCCAGTCAATGTAACAACGGGTACACCAGCTAATAAAACACTGAAATATACCCGTGTTGCTGGTGAAGACAACGTTCAAATTTTCCGTTTAGCCGAAATGTACCTTATCCGTGCAGAAGCTGCTGCGCGCCTGAACAAAGGTGAAGCTGCCCGTGCCGATCTGAATGTCATTCGCAAGCGTGCCGGTTTGCCGGAAATTACTTCTACCGATTCCAACGAACTCATTACCGCCATTCTGAAAGAGCGTACCATTGAGTTTGCACACGAAGGCTTGCGCTGGTTCGACATTCGCCGTACCGGTATGCTCGCTTCAATCGGTATTACCCAGGAATTCCGTGCATTAATGCCACTGCCGCAACGTGAAATCGATACTGCTGCTGGTGTAGTAGCACAAAACACTGGCTACTAACCAAGTTTAATAAAAGAATACTTTAAATTATCGTGGCTCTTTGGTGAAATCACCAAAGAGCTTTTTTTGTATGAACATGTTTACAAAGATCATTTGATCTCAAAACTAATAATGACTGGGTTTTTACATTTCATACCATTTTCTCGAATGTCCAAAGGACTCCTTTGGAGGATGCCCTTGGTATAATTGATAATGGTGTATTGATTATTGCCGAATAACCTCATTCTCAAGTGCTTGATATTTTCATATTTACGCCTGCTCATTTCAAACCTGGCATAAGTTTTTTCTTACGAAAAATGCTTTTTAATCACTAAGACAGGAATTTGCTATCCAGCCGACAATTTAACAATACATTTACAAGACTTTAATATCTTAGCCCAGACGGCGATGCTGCAACCTTTAACGTTTTGTTAAGGACTTTTGCATAAAGCTATTGTATAACTAAAAAGACTCACCTATGTTTATGAAAAAGCTCTCACTAGTGGTAGCACTAGTGATGGGTGGGGTTTGTGTGCTTCTAGCGCAACGAACCATCACCGGAACTGTTAGTGACACCAACGGCGAGCCGCTCATCGGCGCCACTGTATTAGCCAAAGGTACCAGCACGGGTACAACTACCGACGAAAACGGAGCCTACGAATTAAGTATTCCCAATGACGTGACGATCCTGCTATTTAGCTACACTGGTTATCAACCTAAAGAAGTGAATATTGGAAACTCGAACACGCTTGATGTGACGCTGGAAACTTCGGTCATCGCCTTAACAGATGTCGTGGTGATTGGTTATGGTACAGCTTCCCGCCGCGAGCTCACCGGCTCAGTGGTCAAAGTATCGGGAGAAACCATTTCTAAATTACCGATCACCGGTGTTGATCAGGCTTTACAAGGACAAGCGCCGGGGATTCAGGTTACACAAAATTCAGGTACGCCGGGTGGTGCAGTATCGGTACGGGTTCGCGGAGCGTCTTCTATTACTGCCGGCAACCAGCCTTTGTACGTAGTGGATGGAATTCCACTCAACAACGTTTCTTTGTCGCAACTCAATTTTGGTAACCAACAAGACAACCCGCTGGCAAACATCAACCCAAGCGACATCGAGTCCATCGAAGTACTGAAAGATGCCGCTGCGGCAGCCATCTATGGTTCTCGTGCCAGCAATGGCGTGGTAATTATTACCACTAAACGCGGCAAACAACAGAAAACTTCTATCAATGTTAACACCTATTATGGCACGCAGGAAGCCTGGAAAAATCTGGAGCCGCTCCCCGGACCAGAGTATGTTTCGCTTCTGAATGAAATGGTGAATAATCGCTTTCCGACGGATACAACTTCAAACCGAAATCTAAAAACAACCCTAGGTATTCTTAATCGCGACCCACAGTCTTACCCAAACACGAATTGGCAGGATGAAATATTTCGTAACGCGCCCATTTCCAACACCGATCTCTCATTTTCTGGAGGAAATGAACGAACCAAATTCTTTGTAGGTACTTCCTACTTCACCCAGCAAGGTACCATTCTTGGTTCAAATTTTGACCGGTATAGTGCCCGTATCAATTTGGATAACTTGATTTCCGATAAATTTAAAATTGGTACCAGCACTTCGCTATCGCGTTCCAAAAGTAATCGCATTATTAATGATAATAATATTAATGGGGTACTAAGTACAGCGGTGTTGCTCGGTTCACATATTCCAGCATATAATGCAGACGGCACCTATGCCAAAGACCCGAATTCTTCGACCGAAAACCCCATTGCGGCAGCAAGGGAACCAACCAATGACAATATCAATGACCGTATTCTGACCAATATATTCGGTGAATACGAGATTTTTCCGGCACTATCTTTCCGTTCTTCCTGGAGCCTTGATTATATCAACTTCCGGGAATTCCGATTCAGCCCTACTACGACCAATACCGGGGCAGGTACTAAAGGATCAGGAACAGAGGCTTTATCACAAAATGTAAGTTGGATCACCGAAAATTATTTCACGTTCCGCAAAGCATTTAATAATCTTAATCTGGATGCTTTATTGGGAGCCTCGTTCCAAAATACGGATATCCGCAGTTTTACTGCGCAGGGTGATAACTTCCCAGGCAATTCAATTCGTACCCTGAATGCATCTTCGGTTTATCGAAACATTTCCTCTACCGGCACTGGCTGGGGATTAAACAGCTATTTCTCCCGGGTAAATTTGAGTTACAATCAAAAGTACTTCCTCTCTGCCAGTGCTCGGGCGGATGGCTCTTCCCGCTTTGGGGCTGACAATCGTTGGGGTTTATTCCCTGCGGCTTCTGTCGCCTGGCGCATCTCCGAAGAAGGCTTTTTGAAAGATAATTCCTTAATTTCTGAATTGAAAATTAAAGCCAGTTGGGGCTTGCGCGGCAATCAGGACTTTCCTAACCCTGCCCTACCGGTTGGCATCAATGGTGCGAATTTCCAAGCATTGTCCATCATTCAACCGGGCTTCAATTATAACCAATCTGCTGGTCTAGCACCTACGCAATTGGGCAATCCGAGCTTGACCTGGGAAGAACGAGAAGATATTGATTTAGGGTTGGAATTAGGTTTATTCAACGACCGGATTAACCTGACCGTAGAAGCCTACCAGGGTACGACCAACGAATTATTGTTAAATCGCCCGCTGAGTGAAGCCAGTGGTTACACCGGTATCAATCAAAACATCGGCTCTATCCGCAATCGGGGTATTGATATTGGCTTGACCACTTATAATATCGAATCGGATAAATTCAGTTGGTCCACCAATTTCAACATTTCTTTCTTTGAAAATGAAGTACTAAAGCTTGCTGGCGCGCCTTTTGCATCGGGTTTTGCCAGTTGGGTAGAAGAAGGTTACCCCATCGGCGCATTCCGGGGTTACGAAGTAGCAAAAGTCTTCCAAACCCAGGATGAAATCAATGCATTGAATGCCAAGGCAAAAGAAATGACAGGCAACCCAGCCGCCGTGTACCAATCTACACTGACTCGTCCGGGTGACTTGATGTTCAACGACCTGAATGGCGACGGAACTGTGACGGGTGCCGATCAAAAAATCATTGGTGATGCCAATCCTACTTTCTTCGGAGGTATGACCAATACCCTGCGCGGCTTTGGCTTCGACTTATCGGTATTTCTGCAATTCTCCTACGGCAATGAAGTATGGAATCACACGCGCTTATTCGCCGAAGGGATGAATGGGGTATTTGGACAGTTGGCAAGCGTACGCAATCGCTGGACGCCAAGTAACCCTACTGAAGATACCCGCTATCCGCGGGCAGTGTGGGGCGACCCGAATAACAACCGCCGTACGTCCGATCGCTATTTGGAAGATGGTTCTTACCTGCGCCTGAAAAATGTCACGCTGGGTTATACTTTGCCTAGCAGCATTTCCAAGAAACTGCGGATTTCCAACTTGCGCGTGTACGCAACCGGTCAAAACCTGTTGACTTTCACCGATTATTCTGGCTTCGATCCAGAGGTCAGCACCTTTGCCGAAGGGGTAGGTCAGGCGGCTAACACGGCACCGGGCACAGACTTCCTCACGTTCCCATTGGCACGCGTGATCATTTTTGGTCTGAATGTCGGTTTCTAAATTTTCTCATTCATCAAAAGCATTCAACTTATGAATAATAAATGGTATAAAATTATCATCCTGGTTTTTATAATGGGCGCATTCAGTGCCTGCGAAGAGAATCTGGAAGTGACGCCGGGTTCGGTTCTGGATGGATCCAGTGGATTAAAAACCAAACAAGACCTGGAAGGCGCCTTAAATGGGGTTTATAGTGCACTCTCCAGTGCTAACATTTTCGCAGCACGCTTACCGATTACGGCAGATTTGTATGCGGGCACGCTTTCCCATACGGGGACCTTCCCGAGTTTCGCACAGATTGCCAATCGCAATATTTTACAGGACAATACCGACCTGCGCGCCATGTGGGCACAAATGTATGTAGGCATCAACCGCGCTAACACCGTTATTGCGGCAGCGCCCGGCATAAGCGATCCCAGCTTTAATGCCAACAATGCCATTGGCGAAGCGCGTTTTTTACGAGCCTATAATTACCTGAATTTGCTGCTGTTATTTGGTGGTTCTAATGAAGGTTTCAACAAAGGCAACGGCAACGGCGTACCCATTTTCACCACACCGACCCTCACTGCCGAAGAGGCTGCCCCTAAAGCGCGTAGTTCGGAAGCAGAAGTGTGGGCGCTGATTCTGGAAGATTTGAATTTTGGCATTCAAAACATGAATGACAACAACGGTATCGGGCGCGTCAATAAACGGGTTGCCCGTGCGCTCAAAGCCCGCGTTCATCTCTACCGCAACGAATGGGCGGAAGCCGAAGCCGAAGCCAACGAAGTGATCACCAAGGGAGGCTACAGCCTGGTACCGACGGCAAGCTATGCCGACATCTGGCTGAAGGAAAACACCAGCGAATCCATCTGGGAATACCAGTTTGATGCGGTGACTTCCGGCTCCAACGCTTTCTTTTATTACCCAACCAGTCTGGGTGGTCGCAATGAGGTCAATGCCTCCGCAGGTTTACGCGATGCCCACGAAGCCAACGACATTCGCAGAGCGGTAAACTACACGACTACGCCTGCGGCTCGAACGCAGAAATATACGCGGGTATCGGGTGAAGACAACTTCACGGTAATCCGCCTGGCGGAAATGTACCTGATTCGCGCCGAAGCCGCTGCTCAACTCAACAAAGGCGACGCCGCCCGAGCGGATCTCAATATCGTACGCAAGCGTGCCGGACTGGCTGACGCCACAGCTCAGTCCACCGAGGAGTTAATTGATGCCATCTTGAAGGAACGCCGCATTGAATTTGCCCACGAAGGACTCTATTGGTATGACCTGCGCCGACTCAATCGGGTGAGTGCCATCGGTATTACCCAACCCTTCCGCGCGCTCTGGCCCATCCCCGAACGCGAGTTGCAAGTCAGTGGTGGTGTCATTACCCAAAATGTAGGTTACTAGTCATTTTAAGAAAAACGACTTTTAATGGCGCTTTCGATGATCGGAAGCGCCATTTTCTTTTTAATTTTGGCGCAAAGCCGCTGCATTATGGCAAAACAAGCAAGTAAAAAAACCACCGCTGGCGGTAAAAACCGCTCCGCCAAGCCACTTCCCACCCGCCGTTGGGCAGTATGGGCAGTGCCCATTATTATCATCCTTTTTGTGGTCGGATTTGTTTTTTCTTCAATGCCCAATTTTAAACAAACGAAGGTGCAGGGTCCGCAATTTCGTAAGGAAGGAACCCTCCAATTCCTGAGCGCTGCCTCCGGGCAAACCCTGGCAGCGATTGACATTGAAATAGCCGACGACGACATGACGCGTACGCAGGGACTGATGTGGCGTCGCTCACTCGCCGACAACCACGGCATGCTTTTCATTATGGATATGCAGGAAGAACAGGCGTTCTGGATGCGCAACACCTACATTCCTCTCGACATTATTTATGTGAACGATCAATTTGAAATCGTGCGCATCCGCGCCAATACTCAACCCCAAACCCTCAACCAGGTCACTTCCAATGCCCCGGCGCTGTACGTTGTCGAAGTCAACGCGGGCTTTACCGAACAGCATGGCATCAAGGAAGGCGATAAGATTGCGTTTCAGCGATTGCAGTAACGATACAACACCTTCCTTTGACCCGACATTCGTTGAATGCTACAGGGAGAAGCGCTGGAAATGCCTGGCAACCCAGCCATTCAGTGGTAATAAATGCTTTTTAAGTCGGCGATCAAACCTAAAAACCGTCACCCATGCAGCACGCTCAAGCCGTCCAACTCCTCCAAGCCGCTCCGCTCTCTCCGCTTCCGGGGCAAACCTGGGCAGATTTGGGCTGTGGCACGGGTACCTTTACCCTGGCATTGGCAGAAATATTAGCGCAACCGGGGCTTATCCTGGCACTTGACCAGGATGCAGCAGCACTCCGGCAGGTTCCCACACAACATGGGCAGATTACCATCGAAACCCGAACGACAGATTTTATCAACGACGACCTGAATTTGCCTTACCTTGACGGTATCCTGATGGCAAATGCCCTGCATTATGTAAGGAATCAGGCGGATTTTATACAAAAACTAAATGATTATGTAAAAACGGATGGTAGCTTTATCATCGTAGAATACGAAACCGAACACGCCAACCGCTGGGTGCCCTACCCCATTCGCTTTTTGGCATTACAAAAACTGTTTATGCAGCATGGCTTCACTTCGGTGCAAAAAATCGGCGAAATGGCTTCGCGCTATCAGGGCAAGATGTACGCCGCTTTCATTCAACGCTAACCCGCCTCGCATGCGCCCCTCCACTTTCACTATTTTTTTAGATACGCCTGCGGGTAATCCATTCAGCGTCAGGATATAAACATCCTTTTAAAAGGTTTAAACACTTTTTTATAAAAATAGAACACAAATTTGCACAGTTAGAACACACATTTATAAAAATAGAACGCGCATTTATACAATTGGAACACGCATTTTAAAAATTAGAACACACATTTATATAAATAAAACACGCATTTGCACAAATAGAACACGCATTGCTAAAATGAAAACATACTTTTGAAAAAAGTGAACATACTTTTAAATAATGTAAACACACTTTTATAAAATGTAAACACGCGCTTGAATAAAACAAACACACACTGCAATGATTAAGAGCCAGGGATTGAAAAAAGCATCGCCAGGATGGGACTTTACATTCGTAAATAGCCAGGAAAAACCGCAATAATTTTTAGTCATTTTTACCGAACGATTGGTAAAAATTGATTATTCTTACCCTATCAAGCGCAATGGCGAGACGATACCAGCCACGCGCTTTTAGCCACTCCATTATTCGATTAAAACTTAAGATATGCAAACGATTCTTGGCTCCGGCGGCGCGATCGGGCGCGATTTAGCAAGAGAACTTAAACAATATACGGATCAAGTGCGGCTCGTCAGTCGCCATCCGCAAGCCATCAACGCCGACGACGAACTCCATCCGGCAGATTTGAGCAACCCGGCTAATTTTGACCAGGCAGTAGCCGGCTCCGACGTGGTCTATCTCACGGTAGGCTTCGAATATAATATCAAAGTGTGGCGCAAAACCTGGCCCCAGGTGGTCAAAGCCACCATTGAAGCCTGCGAAAAGCACGGGGCGAAGCTTGTCTTTTTTGACAATGTATATAGTTATGATATCAACGCCATTCCTCACATGACGGAAGAGTCGCCGCTGAATCCGCCGAGTAAAAAAGGCGCGGTACGCAAGGAATTACTTAAGATGATTTTTGACGCGGTGCAGGCGGGGCGCATTGAAGCCTTGGTAGCGCGGGGCGCAGATTTTTACGGTCCAAAAAATACCACGAGTTTTCTCATCGAAACCATTTACAAACCCTTGAAACAAGGGAAAGCCGCTACCATCCTGGCGTCCGCCAAGCACAAACATACGTACACCTATACCCCTGATGCAGCTAAAGCCACCGCTATTTTGGGGAATACCCCCGACGCTTACAATCAAACCTGGCATGTGCCAACTGATCCGAACGGACTGACGCAGCAGCAGTGGGTCGAATTGTTTGCGAAGGAATTAAATGTAAAACCGAAATACAATGTGATTCCGAAGTTTGCCATCGGGCTTCTGGGTTTATTCGTGCCTTTTATGCGCGAAACGCATGAAATGTTGTACCAATGGGACCGCGATTATTTGCTCGACAGCAGCAAGTTTGAACAGCGATTTAATTTTAAGCCGACACCCTATGTGGAAGGTGTAAAGGCAACCATCCAAGCAGACCGGTAAAGAATACAAGGTGGCACACGCATGAATGCGCCACCTTGACTGATTGCTTTAAGCAAAGCTTTTTTCCAGGACATTCTTCAGTGTACCGGGCTTTCTACCAAGCAATTGCTCCACATGCGGGCTGACGTGATCTACTTGTCCCTCGCGGATCATGCCATACACCGTATTCATATAATCCGCAATAAACGCGGGCGCTCCGGCAGCTTGCAAGGTTTGAGCGTATTCTTCCGGCGACGGATTCGGATAAATGATATTTTCTTTACGTACTTCTGATAATAATGCCGCTGCATCATAATACGAGAGACTTTCAGAACCAGTAAGTACGTAGTCCTTGCCGTTGTGCCCGTCCTCCAACAACACTGTTGCCGCTACTTCCGCAATATCCTGCACATCTACAAAAGCCGTTTTTCCATTACCGGCGGGCATGTAAGTAATTTTACGTTCTATTACATTATCCCACTCATAATTTTTAAAATTCTGTGCAAAAAAAGTCGGGCGTAGCACGGTCAGCTCGAAATCATCTGCCCGCAATTGCTGCTCGATATTGCGATGAAAAGGCATTTTATCACTGATACTTTCCATACCAAATGCCGATAAATACACAACCCGCCGAATATCATGTTTTTTTAAATAATGAATAAAAGGTTGTAATAAAGTATCCAATTCCAGACTCAAGGGCGGACCCAACAAAAATACGCGATCTACGCCCGCTGTTGCCGGGGCATAAGTGCTGCTATCGGCAAAATCAAATGCAACGATGGATACCTCGCTGCCAAATTTTTCTCGTGCTTTTGCCACATCACGGGCAGCAATTTTGAAGGATGCACCTCGTGCTTGCAATGCGTTTACTAATGCTTGTCCAATCGTGCCGGTCGCGCCGGTTACTAAAATGTTTGCTGACATATTTCCTTTTTTACTGCAAAGTAAGGGGGTAGATGTTTTTATAGCAAGTAGATACTTGAAAGTTGTATAGTATCTAAAAAGATACTATTTTTGTTTTTCAAATAGTTATAAGGGATGAAAAAAGCAAAAAACGCCGAAAAAAATTGTTATGATACTTGCCCGGTCATCGAAACGCTCACCGTCATCGGCGGCAAGTGGAAGCCGGTCATCCTTTGGGAAATGGAACGTGGCGTGCTGCGCTTTGGCGAGTTGAAACGTACGATTCCAGGCATTACCCAGAAAATGCTCACCCAACAACTGCGCGAACTCGAAGACGACGGTATCATCTGGCGAAAAGTGTATGCCGAGGTACCTCCGCGTGTGGAGTACGGTATTACGGAGTATGGCAAAACGCTGCGCACGCTGCTCAATGAAATGGCGCGTTGGGGTAGTCAGCATCAGGCGCGAAAGAGCGGAGCCACATCATCTGTTTGATGTAATAAGTACAATACATACTAAAATTTATTTATTCCGTACAAGCATTATGTGAATTATTACTATCTTCTAATTATAAAATGAAGAAGCTGAGTTTCACTTTATTGATATTATTCTTCTTATTACAACATACCCAAGCTAGCGATCCATGCAGCGATTTTATATTTAGCGTAGAATATTACATGGTATCTTTGGGTAAATATTATGCTTTTGAAATAAAAGACGATTGTGAACATGATTTATTAATTATAAAAGACGGTTGGTTAAGCAATGATAAACCACCAACGATTGATACAATCTTATTAAGCAATGAAGTACTGGAAAAATTTAAATATGATATTCGTTTGGTAAATAAATCAAAATTAAAAAATATTGATAATCCTTATTTAAATGATGGAATGGTTATCATTTGCAATTATATAGATCAACAAGGAAATGGATATAATTATGAAATGACTTTACCCGTTTTTGAGCCGGAAAGCGTTTTAAGCATTGAAGAAGAGATATTTATACTTAAAAAATTTCAAATAATTTTAGATCAATTTGTTAAAGAACAACAACTTAAAACATTTAAATATTATGTAAATAGTTTTGGATTAGACAAATACTGATTATAACCGATTTCTAAAATATCATCCAATTGTTAAAACACAACCTGAACATCCCTGCTTAGCCCCTGTTTTATAGCATCCCTTTAAACCATTGGCTATGAACAGGTTTTACATTTTCTTTTTGCTTACCTTCATTTTTTCCGCTTGTTATAATATGCGTAGCAGCAATGGCGGCGGTCAAACCGACAATGCCGTTCGCACGCTCGATATCGGCGATGTAGTGCTCGCCCCCGGCTATCAAATTGACGCAATTGCCACGGATTTAACGTTTCCTTCCGCGGTTACCTTCGATGAGGCTGGTAATTTGTATGTTATTGAAACCGGCTACTCCTATGGCGAGGTATTTTTACAACCCAGATTGATAAAATTAAATAATGATGGCACCCAACAAGTGATTGCTACAGGTGAAAAAAATGGTCCCTGGACGAATGTGGTACATCATAATGGTAATTTTTATGTATCAGAAGGCGGTCAGCTGGAAGGTGGTAAGATATTGAAAATCAGTCCACAAGGTCAGATTACAACGTTGATCGACAGCCTGCCGGGCTTCGGCGATCATCATACCAATGCCGTATTAATCGGACCCGATAATAACATTTATTTTGCGCAAGGCACAGCGACGAATTCCGGCGTAGTGGGCAATGATAATTATGATTTTGGCTGGCTCAAGCGCTTTCCACAATTCCATGATATACCATGTAAAGATATTACCCTTACCGGGCAAAATTTTACAACACCGAATGTAATAACGGATGCCCAAAATGATAAAGCTACTACCGGGGCATTTGTGCCGTATGGCACCAACACTTCGCCAAATCAGGTCATTCGCGGCAGCGTACCATGCTGTGGTGCAGTAATGCGTATGTCTTTGACGGGCAGCAATTTAGAAGTAGTCGCCTGGGGTTTTCGCAATCCCTTTGGTTTGGCGTTCGCACCAAATGATAGTTTATATGTAATGGAACACGGATATGATGCGCGCGGCAGCCGTCCGGTCTGGGGCGCTGGGGATTATC
>JBKBWT010000061.1:0-20515 GCA_046314415.1 Saprospiraceae bacterium | reverse complement strand
GGATTATTTACAACCAAATCAGAATGAAGCACCAATATGATATGGATATGATATTGGGTATTTGTGCCGGTCTTTGGAATTTTTTAATATGCTGATAATCAATTTGACGCAAGTCTATTTATCTTCACTTTCCCCACTTTCGCAATTGATTCAACACTGCCTGAAAATCCTTGGGTAAGGGTGCCGTAAAGGTCTGCCTTTCTTCACTCAACGGATGCGCCAACGAAAGCTGATAGGCATGTAAAGTCGTGCGCGACATCAGTGGGCGCTCCTCCTGCTCCTTGCCTAACTGATACCCGCGATGCTTTACTTCTGATAAATAAAAGGCTTCTCGTTTGCCATACAAGGGGTCAATTGCCAGTGGATGCCCGATGTGTTTGAAATGCACCCGGATTTGATGCGTCCGACCCGTATGGATATTGGCTTCTACTAAAGAAAACGCTTTAAATATTTCTATTATATTATAATCGGTTACTGCCGGTTTTCCTGAACGGATCACGGTCATTTTCCCCGGCAGGGTAGGGTGTGGACCAATTGGTGCATCAATGGTGCCTGTATCGGTGCCGGGTTTGCCGTCCACCAGTGCGAGGTAAATTTTGTCCACGGTACGATTAAAAAATTGCTGCGATAAATGTTTATGTGCTTCCTCCGTTTTGGCAAAACAAATAATTCCGCTCGTTTCCCGATCTAGCCGATGCACCACCCAGATTTTATCATTATAATATTCCGAGAGTGCGGTTAATAAATTCGGCTTTTCCAACGCAAAACGGTCGGGAATGGTTAATAAATCCGCCGGTTTATTTACAATTAATAATGCTTCGTCTTCGTATATGATGTCAATTTTTGATTTCATTTACTAACCTATTCAGGAATTATGCTAATGATATAAAGAAAATTTACGCTATAAATCTTGAAATTTTTTCTTTTTCATTAAATAATAACGAAAAACAATGCTCCCCGTGAATCGTCCGCGCCACACTCTGGATGCACCAATTTTTATTTCATTTACCTTTTGTAATAATAACCGCCGTTTTTGTAATGTTTTGGGCAGATTTGGAAAAAAAGTCCAATGCGCTTTTACAATCGCCCGCAAATGTTGAAACTTCCCTTCGGCAATAAATAAAATGCCCGCTAATCCATCTAATAACAATCGTAAGGGCAGTAGCCAGAGCAAGCGCGTAGCAGGTTCATTTTTTACTAAAGTATATAATGAATTCCGAAAATTTAAATAAGTTTTATACGGCGTATTATATGCCAGCGTGCCGCCGCCCACATGATATACCACGGCATCGGGTTGCACCATAATTTTATAACCGGCGCGTTTCAGCCGCCAGCACAAATCAATTTCCTCTAAATGCGCAAAATAATCCGCATCAAAACCGCCCAATGCATGAAATAATTTTGCCCGAATCATCATCGCCGCACCCGTCGCCCAAAATATTTCTGTTACATCATTATATTGCCCTTCATCCGCTTCGGTAATGGCAAAAATCCGACCCCGACAAAATGGATAGCCCAGCGCATCGAGCCAACCGCCTGATGCTCCGGCATATTCAAATTGGTTTTTTCGAAGATATGATTTTACTTTCGGCTGACAAGCGGCAATCGTATCGTCATTTTCCATCAATTCTAAAAGTGGCGACAACCACTGATCGGTCACTTCTACATCAGAATTTAATAAAATATAATATTCCCAATCTTCAGTTACTAAATGTTTCAGCGCTTCATTATATCCACCGGCAAAACCATGATTAGTTTGAGAAATGATTAAGCGTATTTCCGGATAAAACTGCTCCAGAAATGCCACCGAATCATCCGTCGATCCGTTGTCTGCTACAATAATGGTCGCTTCCGGCGTATGTTTTTGTACAATTGGTAAAAATTGTTGTAAATATTTCTTGCCATTATAATTTAATATCACGACCGCCGTCATCGGCAGCGTTTCGGAGTGCTGCGGATCATAAAATAAATTTTTTAGTAATAATTGCGTTTGCTTGCGGTCCTCTCCCAATTGCTTTTTCAACCCTTCGAGATTCTCAAATTTTGTATCATGCCGGATAAAATCTATGAGTTCTAATTTAATAATATCACCATAAATGCTTGTATTAAAATCAAAAATATTTACTTCTATGGTTCGATTATTATATTTTTTTAAAGTTGGGCGGGTTCCAATATATAACATCCCACCGTAGCGTTTGCCCTGGTGCATCACCCGTACGGCATAAATACCATCGGGTGGAATTAATTTTTCGCGTTCTTTAATCTCGACATTCGCTGTAGGAAAGCCCAGACTTGACCCAATTTTTTGTCCGTGTACCACCTCGCCATTTAGCATGTAATAATTTCCGAGTAATATTGCCGCCGTCTTTACATCGCCCTGCTCCAATGCGCGGCGAATCTTGGTCGAACTCACTGCCATATCGTCCACCTCCTGCTTTTCGATTTCCACCACCTGATAGCCAAATTTATCGCCATGCCAGCGCAGATAGTGAATATCCCCCTGCCGATTCAAACCAAAGCGATGATCGTAACCGATTACAATACAACGTGGCTGAAATTTTTCTACCAAAAATTTTTCAATATATTCATCGGCAGACAGCTGTGAAAATTCCACTGTGAACGGCACAATCACGACATTATCCACGCCATATTTTTCCAGCAGAAAGGTTTTTTCTTCCGGCGTTGTAAGTAATCGCAGTGTATTGTCTTGAGGATCAAGTACTTGACGAGGATGTGGGTGAAATGTAATCACGACACTTTCGCCGCCCAGCCGCTGTGCCAGCGCATTCACCTGTTCCAGTATTTGTTGATGTCCGCAATGTACCCCATCAAAAGAACCAATCGTAACAACGGCGTTCCGAAACGACGGGAGGTCAGTCAGGTCAGTAAACACTCTCATGGTACCACAAAGGTAGGTTTCTTTTCCAACATTCGCACTTCGTACTTCAACCTTCGTAAATCGTATTTGCAAAAACTCTTTGTTCCACCAATTTGTTTGTAAATTTGTACCGTAGTGCAGGCTTTAGCCTGCTTTGGCTAAGTGACTTTAGTCGCTCACATAATATTGTAAATAATTTTGTTAAAAACATTATCATATTTCGCATTTGTCAGGGAATTTAATTGCCCAAAATAATATTACACCGATGAATTTTGACAAAACCGCCATAGTAAAAGCCTTAACGAAAGTAATCGACCCGCAAACCGGGCAGGATATCATCACGCGCAGCATGGTTCGCGACCTCGAAGTCGAAGGCAATAATATCAATTTTACCATCGAATTGCCCTCACTCAACAGCGAGTATAAATCTGACATGAACTTCGCTTGCATCGCCGCCGTTCAGGAAATTTACCCCCAGGCAAACGTCAACATTCACCTGATGTCCCGCACCGAGCAGTCGAAGCAAAGCACCAGTGTCTTACCGCATGTCAAAAATATCATTGCCGTCGCTTCCGGCAAAGGCGGCGTTGGCAAGTCAACCGTGGCGGTCAATCTGGCATTAGGTTTAAAAGAACTCGGCGCTAAAGTCGGCATTCTCGACGCAGATTTGTACGGACCTTCCATTCCCACCATGCTGGGTTTGCAAGGCAAGCGCCCCAAAGTGGAATACGTTTACAATCAGCCCAAAATGATTCCGCTCGAAGCCTACGGCATGCCGGTCATTTCCATCGGTTTTATCGTGGAGCCGGAGCAGGCGGTAGTGCTGCGCGGACCGCGTTTATCTGGGGTTATCAAACAATTTGTACAGGATACGATCTGGCAACCACTTGATTATCTGATTGTTGACCTCCCACCGGGAACCGGCGATATTCAATTGACGTTGGTACAAACGGTGCCGATTACCGGCGCGGTGATCGTGACAACGCCTCAGGAAGTCGCGGTCGTGGACGCGGTCAAAGCCATGAATATGTTCCTGCTGCCACAAATCAATGTGCCGATTTTAGGCGTTGTAGAAAATATGTCCTGGTTCACCCCCAAAGAATTACCTAACAATAAATATTTACTGTTCGGCGAAGGCGGCGGGAAAAAATTAGCGAAACTGAGTCGCTCCGTTTTATTAGGACAAGTGCCTATCGTTCAGGGCATTAGAGAAGGTGGTGACGCGGGCAAACCGGCAATTTTAGGCGATGAAAATATTACAAAAGAAGCTTTTATGAATGTTGCTAAAAACGTCGCCCGGCAGGTCGCTATCCGCAATGAAATGCTCGAACCAACGCAAATTGTAAAGATGATGCAATGATAATGTGCCAATGTGCTAAATAAAATTTTGTAATTTCGTAGTTTCCTTATTTTACAATCCCCCGAATTACAGATAACAAATAACATTAAATTAAATGGAAAAATCACAATTATTAGAACGCATAGATGCTGCCCTTGACGACGTCCGCCCGCACCTCGCCGTAGATGGCGGCAACGTAGAAGTGGTAGATGTTACCGATGATAATATTGTCAAAATCAAATGGTTAGGTGCTTGCGAAGGCTGTAGCATGTCCGTTATGACGATGCGCGCCGGCATTGAACAAGCCATCCGTAGCAAGCTGCCGCAAATCATGGGCGTAGTAGCTGTAAATGGAAATTGATAAATATTTAAGTAAAGAGAATAATGTCTTATAATATAATTTTTGTTTATTATATTAAGTTGTTTTAATAAAATATTACATTTTATATAATGTTCATTCACATACAGCAGCAGGATTCAAATTCAAGTGCCCCAATCTTTTAACATATTAACACTTGAACACTTGAACACAATACATGAAGCATTAGCACACCTGTTTTTCAATGAGTTACGCAAAATTGCGCAGCGCCCGGAGCCGGAAGGCAAAATCGCTGCGCTGTATCGCCTGCTGCAACTCTTGTTTTTTGAAGTCACCAAAGCGGAACGGCTTCAATTCTCCACGCTATTCGCGCGCATTGCTTACGTGGCACACCAGCATCAGCTCGAGCGACAATTGCAATATTATATTCACGCCTTTCGTAAATTAGCCGAAAATAGTTTTCGCACCAATCAGGAAAAAGAAGAAGTGTATCTCCTTGGTTTAAAGGTGGTTGCAGAGTCGATTTCGGTTTTATTACAAACGCCCATTACATCCGAACTAAATAATTTTATTCCTGAAAAATGGCAATACGTTTATACCCCTTCTGAAGTGCGGGCATTTCGGTCAAAATTACGCGTCGTTGCTTTAAAAGATATTAAAGAGCATAAGCAATTGATTGTCAAATCAGAAGATGAGCCAGAAACGACGATTCGGGTGCAATATAGTATCACCGGGTATAATGATAATTTCGATCCGACCATTGCCGCCATTCGCCGGGTGTTTGGCTTTCCGGTGACGTTGAATTTACTGGATGTGGAGGTGGATGAAGCCGGTATTTATCGCCCCAGGGCTTTTGTGGTGGAGCCGGATTATTTAGTGGATGTGTCGGCGGTCGCTGAATGTTTCCGGGAGGGTAGGGTAGAGCCGTTTTTACATTTGACTAAAAAATTTCTGCCTTTTGATGTAAGTAAACATTTAGCGTTGGGTAATATCGCCAACTTCTTTTTGGATGAATTGATGCATCAGCCCGACGTCAGCTTTAAAGAATTATTTCCTAAAGTATTCCAAATCAATCCTTTAGCATTTTGTTTATTTGATGATGCGCAGTTGCGGGAGATTCATAACGAAAGTCGAAAACATTACATTACTTTAAAAAAATTAGTAAAAGAAGATTTAACCGAGCAGCAACTGGATATTAATAATTGCTTTCTGGAGCCGACTTTTTATTCGGAAATGTATGGTTTACAGGGGCGTTTGGATATTTTTCATCAATCAGATCATAAAAATGCGATCATAGAATTAAAAAGCGGCAGACCTTTCCAGCCCAATGTTTACGGGATTAGTCCGAATCATTTTGTACAAACTTTATTATATGATTTATTAATTCAATCGACTTTTGGTAAAGATACCGACCCTGCTAATTATATTTTATATTCCAGCCAGCAGGATACGCCCCTGCGCTTTGCCCCGCGTGTAAAGGCGCAGCAATATGATGCTTTGCAGGTACGCAATCATTTAGTCGCATTAGAATGGTTATTAATACAAATCGGGCAAAAAGAAGATTTATTAACCCAGGGCGAGCGTTTATTTAGCAAATTAAATCCCGCACATTTCCCTCATTTAAAAGGATTTGCACTAAAAGATTTAACCGAATTTGAAAAAATCTGGAGCGGACTAAATCATATCGAGCGAAAATATTACACGGCATTTACCGGATTTATTGCACGAGAACATCAACTGGCGAAAACCGGCATTCAAGGTTTAGAATCTGCCAACGGACAAGCTTCGCTCTGGCTCGATACGTTTGAACGCAAGCAAGAACAATTTTGTATAATTAGTCATTTGAAATTAGCTGATAATCAGTCGAAAGAAGATGAACCGTTGTTGGTTTTTAGCAAAACGGAATTAACGAATCCGCTCGCTAATTTCCGGCAAGGCGATATTGCAGTTTTATATCCGCATGGCGATGCGCCGCTCGCCCAGCAGATTTTTAAATGCACGATTGTTGAGCTACAACCGGATTCGGTCACGGTGCGTTTGCGTTCCCGACAGTTCAATGTTGCTATTTTTGAGCAGTTTACGTATTGGAATTTAGAACCAGATTTGCTCGATAGTTCTTTTTTGGCGATGTATCGCGGTTTGTATGAATTTGCAAAAAGTCATTCACTTAAAAAGCATTTATTATTAGGCATTTGTCCGCCGCAGCAAGCCGAACCATTACATTTACTAAAAGACCCGGAGTTAACGAAGGAACAACATGATATTTTATGTAAAATATTAAATACGCCCGATTATTTTTTACTCTGGGGACCGCCTGGCACCGGCAAAACCAGTGTCATGCTCAAGCATTTAGTCCAACATTTACTAAATAATACCCAGGAAAATATTTTATTACTTGCTTATACGAATCGCGCGGTGGATGAAATGTGCGAATCCATTGAAGCGATTGGCGGGGACATTAAAAATCATTACTTCCGAATCGGCTCTCATTATGCAACGGATGAGCGTTTTCACTCCAATTTATTACAAACTAAAACCGAGCAGGTAATAACTCGTCAGGATTTGAAGCAAGTGATTGATAGTCATCGGATTATCGTTGCAACGGTTTCCTCCATCGGTACCAAGCCAGAATTATTTTCACTTAAAAAATTTGATACGGTTATTATAGATGAAGCTTCGCAGATTTTAGAGCCAATGCTGGCGGGGCTTTTACCACAATTTAAACGTTTTATTTTAATCGGCGATCATAAGCAATTGCCGGCGGTTGTTACGCAAGACGTAGAAGCGTCGGCGGTGCAGGATGAAGATTTACAAAATCTGGGTTTAACCAATCTCCGAAACTCTTTATTTGAGCGGCTTTTCAAGCGTTGTCAGCAGCAGGGCTGGCATTGGGCGTATGCGCAGTTGAGCCATCAGGGGCGTATGCACCGCGATATTATGGCTTTTCCAAATATTCATTTTTATAATAATTCGCTTAAAATTTTACCCGAAACAACGCCTGCTTATTTACGGCAAGTTAATTCCATTACATTTCAGGTAAATGGTAATGCCTCGGAGTTGGAATGTTTATTATGCCAAAAACGTATTTTATTTTTGCCGACCAATGTTGATAATCAAAGTATTACCATGAAAACCAATCGACATGAGGCGGAATTAGTAGCGGATGTAATATTGGCATTTTATAAATTGAGGTCGGAAATCGGAAATCAGAAATTGGATGTAAAATCTTTAAATATTGGAATTATAACCCCTTATCGGGCACAGATTGCTCAAATTCGTAGTGTGTTGATTAGTAAAGAAATAAATATTGATAATATTACTATTGATACGGTGGAACGTTACCAGGGTGGAGCGCGGGATATCATATTGATCTCCTTGTGTACCAATAATTTATATCAACTCGAAGCACTTTCTTCTCTTTCTGATGAAGGCATTGATCGCAAGCTGAATGTTGCACTTACCCGCGCGCGTGAGCATGTGGTGATATTAGGAAACCCTATTTTATTACAAGGTAGTAAAGTTTATAAAGAATTATTACATTTTATTAATAATTTTATTGTTTTATAGGAATGCAGTGCTCATTTAGTAAATGGATTTTGCCTTTTTGTTTGAGCAGCGTCAAGCCACAGCGTTGGTTATCCCGGAATTCCTCGCCTTTCCAGGTGCCGTTGCCTTCCCAGCGTGAGCTTACCGTTGCTACATTGCCGTCCAATTTTACTTGTAATTCACTGCGTTGAGCTGAGAGAATCTGATAGTAATCGGCGCCCAAAATTTCCAGGTTACGTTCACGCGTTGTCAAGCCACCCTGCGAATCAAAATACAGGTAAGCCGGACTGAGTAAAGTATTGACGGTTTGGGTATCTTTCGCATTCCAGGCTTGGTCGTAGCGGGCAATAAAATCAAGCACTTCAGCTTCTGTAAGGGTGTCGGTAACGACTGGCGTATTTTGACAAGCCAGCATGAAAGATGTACTTAAAGCAAAAAAGATTAAAATTCGCGGTTTCATCTTGCGTCGGGTTGAATATGGCAAAAGTAAGTAAAAAATTATAGCTTGATTCCCGGTTTTTACCTAAAAATCAAGCTATAAAAATGTGATAAATGCAAGAATTATTTAATAAGCTATTATAATGTAATGGTGAAATATGATATTTTACTTAAAATCATTTACATTTACTTTCACCGGAATCAAACCGGCTTCAATTTCGGCGCGGTTCGGCTCTTCCCAGGGCGGCAATTTAATCGCTTCTCCCAAATGAGCTTTGTCTTCGTCAATGGCGAATCCCGGCGGGTTGGTCGCCACCTCAAACAGCACGCCGCCCGGCTCCCGGAAGTAAATAGAATGAAAGTACTGCCGATCGAGTACCGGCGTGACATTTAGCCCTTGCTGGGCAATTTTGCTGCGAATACTCACCTGCGTATTGTCATCATCCGTGCTGAACGCCAGGTGGTGGACGGTGCCCCCGCCACCCAAACCACGCACGGTTCCAGGATTGTGTAACACATCGACAAAATCGCCGGGTTTGCCACTGGCAGTGTACCGGAAGCGATTACCTTCTGATGCAATTAACTGATGATCCATCGTTTCGGTCAATAAATTGCCGGTATATTCCTGATTTTCTTCTGACAATGCGACACCATAAAAACCGCGCGCCGAATGCTCCTCCGCAATATGCCCGTAAGTAAAAGGTGGACGCTCATCTTTATTGGTTGCCACTAATTCCAACATTAAGCCATCGAAATCCTGAAATGTAATAAATTCTTCGTCAAAACGACGTTGAGGTGCGGAAGGATTCAGTCCGAATTTCTTCAAACGATCCACCCAATAGCCTAATGAATTCGCCGGTACGGAGAAGGATGTTACCGTCAACTGTCCAATGCCCTTGCGTCCCGGCCGGATGCCTGCGTACGGGAAGAAAGTCATAATGGTGCCCGGCGCACCCAATTCATTGCCATAATAGAAGTGATAGACATCCGGCGCGTCGAAGTTGATGGTTTTTTTTACCAAACGCAAGCCAAGAATGCCGGCATAAAAGTCCACATTTTTTTGGGGATCATCCGCCATTGCAGTTACGTGGTGGATGCCGTTGATTAATTTTGTTGACATAGGTGCTCCTTTTATGATTGATGTTTAAACATTGAACAATTGAAGTTGAGATTTGGTTTAAAAAACGCTTACATTTACGACAAAAAAGATGCGCCGGAAGTTTTACTGGTATAGTTTCATTTATTGCTTGTTTATCTTTATTATACCTTCGCTATCAGCTCAGAATAAATTACCAAAAAAGATTAAATTACCTGATATCCTGCGGGAGGTTTCGGGTCTGTATTACATTACTCCAGATAGTTTGTGGTGGCATAATGACAGCGGCGACCAGCCTCGTTTGTTACTGACGGATGTAAAGGGCAATATGAAAAAAGAAGTTTTATTAGCCGTACAAAGTAAAGATTGGGAAGACATTACTTTTGATAATCAAGGAAATATATATATAGGTGATTTTGGTAATAATTTAAACCAACGTAAAGATTTAAAAATTTATATTTATAATGTTAATGACGGGATACTGGATTCGATTCAGTTCGCTTATCCCGATCAGCAAGCTTTTCCACCACCACCCAAGCAAGCAAACTATGATATGGAAGGCTTCTTCTGGTATAATGATTCATTACATCTTTTTTCTAAAAACCGCCTTTTAAAGGGTAATTATTACACCAAACATTATATTTTGCCAGCCCGGGCGGGTATTTCCACTGCAATATTACAGGATAGCATTTTATTAAAAAAACGAGTCGTAACGGCGGCAGCTATTAGCCCTGATAATCAAAGGATTTCCTTGCTGACTTACTATTTTCGGACTATTTTCGGCATTATTCCTATTTCACGTGCGACGATCTACACCTTTAGCGAATTCACCGGGCATCATTTTTTTAAGGGGAAAAAACAGCAGAAGCGGGTCGGCAAATTTATAATCCCAACGCAGTACGAATCCTTAGATTTTGTTGATCCGCAAATCGTTTATATTGCTTCAGAACGAACGCCCTTATTCCGACAACAGGCTAAGCGAGTCAGGTTGAAATTACCCAAAGTAAGACCATAAAAAGATGAAAGGTTTATTATATTATAAAGAATACCGGAAGCAACTTCTATGAGGAAAGAAGCTGCCCCGGTACGCTCCGGGGTAGATGTGTCCGGAGCAAGTCTTCATGGGAATATAATGCTAGTGATTGGCAAAACAAAGTGGCAATTTACAGCCAAATTTTTAAAAAGAACGTTTTCTCATAATATGTTGTGCGCCCGATCCAAAATAAAAAGTGTAGTTTTTCAGCAGCACTCCGTAAAGTGTGCAGTATGTGTTTTCTCTACGAAATAAAAATTAAAGGATAAAGTATTGATAATCAGGTGCTACCTCCCGAAATACACCTGTAAAGAAATGCCTAGCCGAGTGTAAGTTTCGCCATCCAGCAGATTGACGGTAAACAGCGGTTCCAGTGCGACGTTGTCGTTCAGAAAAGCCGCGTACCCTAGTCCCAACACTACGTCAAAATCATTTTCGCGTTCAGCGCTTTCTACGTGGGAAAAATTCAGCCCTGAGTGCCCAAACAAGCCAAAATTCAAGTAATAGCGCGCAAACGGACCTACACTAAATGAACTCAATTTGGTAATAGAGGAGTAAGCCACCGATGCCCCTAACATTGTGTTATCGACAAAGGCATAGCCTAACATGGGATTGAGAATGAACACGTTGTCCTGATTTTTAGTGGTGAATTCCAACGTACCACCTGCCATCAGCGTTCCTTTGTCAATCAACTGCGCGTAAGATGTAAATGCAACCGTAAGTGCTACAACCAGTGCAAATATTGTCTTTTTCATCTGTTAATAAGGTTATTCGTTAAAGTGTTTATACTTTTGACGTCAAACCTTATCACAAGTCACAAAAAAGAAGAAAAAATTTTATGTAATTTATCTGCGCCGTCTATTGGATTGATAATCAAAGCGAAAGCCCAGGCGTGCGCCGGCAAACAACTGCGTAAGACTAGTCTCTGTATCGCGTACGCTAAAAGCATTTTCAATACCAAAATCAGCTAAAGTGCTCCATTCCACGTTGGGATAGTAGCGGGCACCCAGCAGCGGCGTCAAAGTGACCAAATCTGTCAAACCGATATCAAAACCAATACCTGCACCTAGACTGACCGCAACGGAATTATCCGAAAAATCGGCATTCGGCGTCGAAAATTCCTGTTTAAAATAGCTCACACCCGGTGAAATCTGCACAAAAAACCCTTTTTTACCGGCGTCGCCCTGTTTAGAAAAGGTGGGACAGTCACAATCGCCCATGAAATCAAACAGATACAAATTGGTATTAAAGAAAAAACTATAAGTCTGCACGTCAATATCGCGCCACAGCACCTCGCCGATACTAATATTATTCGTAAAAGCACTAAAGTTCAACTCCGGCTGAAATTCTACCCGATAATTTTTCAAACGGAACCAGTAGTCCACCCCCACCGAATAGCCGTCGCCCAGAATGTCGCCGCCCCCTGAGAAAGCCGAACTTTCCAGCTTCCAATTGGGTGCGTTGTTCCAGCGATAGCCACTGGTGACGCCGAATTGTGCGTGTATCAGATTGTTACAAATAAGAAATGCAAATAATAAAAGCGTATATTTCATAACGGAGATTTTTGCAGTATAAACGGTGAAATCAAATGAAACGTATTTCTGCGCCGGGCTTTATTCTAAAGCGGTGATAATAAAGCAAAAAAAATTAACATACAAAATTCTGACACGTCATTGTTAGTAAGCATTTTTTTTACAATTTGGAACTTTATATAGTATAAATATCATATTATGAAAATGTCATCTATTATACTACTGTGTTTTATTTACACTTCGTTACATGCGCAGTTGGACAATAAAGCGCTCGCCGATTCTTTGGGCAAAAAAGGCATTGAATTCATGGACATCGGGCAATTTGAAGCATCTATCGCTATTTTAAATAAAGCCAAAGCACTTGATCCGGATAATCAGACTTATGATTATGAAATCGGATTGGCTTATTACATGCAGGAAAATTATAAAGAAGCTCTAAAAATATTTAAAAAACTGACGCAAAGAGCTGATAATGAACCGCTTTATTTCAAAATGCTGGGCAACACGTATGATTTATCTGGCAATCGCAAAAAAGCAAAAGATACCTATAAAGAAGGCTTGAAAAAATATCCGGACTATGGTCCTTTGTACCTGGAACTGGGCTTGGTAAATATGATGGATAAACAATATACCGCAGCACTTTTCACCTGGGAAACCGGCATTTTACGCGACCCCTCTCATGCTTCCAACTATTACTGGGCAGCTAGGATGACAGCGCAATCCACCGAAAAAATTTGGGCGTTATTATATGGTGAAATTTTTTTAAATCTGGAACCTGGCACCCGTAGATCGCAGGAAATCAGCGCTTTATTATATGAAACTTATCAAAATGTTTATAAAGCGGAAACTGACACATCCGGTAATTTTAAATTAACCGAACGTGGCTTCACCATCAGAATGGATGATGCGCTACTAAATAAAATTGAAAAAGGAGAACAATTCCATTTACTTCCTTTTGAAGGCGTTTATGCAATGGCGTTTTCCACGGCAGCACCATTGTTTTTACAAAAAAATATCAAGTTGGCAGGTATTTATGAAGCGCGTAAAATATTTTTAGACCAATGGTTTAATGAAAATAATCAAACTTACCCGAATACTTTATTTGATTTTCAAAAGACGCTAAAAGATAAAGATTTTTTTGATTGTTATACCTATTGGCTTTTTTCACATGGCTCAGAAGAAGAGTTCAATACATTTTATGAAAATAATAAAAGTAAATTTGAGCATTTTGTCAACTGGATTAATGAAAATCCAATTGTTTTAGAAAACGGTAAGTTTTGTCGATTGCATTATATAAATCAATAAAGAAATGTAATAAAAAAGGCGCTTATTAATAAGGTATTATAAATTACAAACCACTTTATATCCGTGTAAGCTCCCATCGGCACGCCAAAGCGCACATACAAGTAAGCGCAGAGGAGTATTTTTTCGACTGAATAGGCGATCAGGGTGCCAACGGCGATACCTACCATGCCCCAATACTGTACCAGCCAAAAGCTTAATAAAGCATTGATAATCAATTCTATCACCGAAATAACCAGTACTTGTCGATTGGCTTGCAAGCCCACCAACACCGAGCGTGCAAAAACCAGTCGGCTGATTAAAATAAGTAAATAAACATTAAATATTGGTACACTGGCTATAAAATTAGGATTAAATAGAATGGGAAATAACCAACGGTCGGTTAATATAATAACAATGGTTAATGGAAATAATAAATGAAATAAACGCAGGGATTTTGTCTTAATGGCACTCAGTGATTCGCTTAAATTTTTAGCAATATCGGGCAACAGCGCAGTGCCTAGTGCATTCGTCAAGGCGAGAGTTAAAGGCAATTCCTGTGCGCCGTAGCGAAAAATGGCAAATTGCACCGGATCACCATTATAATGAAAATTGACCAGCCAATTGTCAAATGCCACATTAAAACCACCCAGCAGGGAATAAGCCACCAGCGGTAAGGATAAGTAAATGATATTTTTTAATAGAGGAATATTCAGTTGCCAACTGCCGTTTTGCCATACATTTACGAATAACCAGCTGTGCTTGAAAGCTGCCAATACAACTAAACCAATGATACTCCATTGAAAATCAAGTCCTAACCACACAGGAATAATTACCACGATGGGTTGTAATATCGCCGCAATGCTGCCGTATATAATAATTTGTTGGGACTTATTTTGTAAGAGTAAATAATTTTCCAATAAAAAAGTCGGAAAATTTAACAAGGCAAATATTAATAAAATATCAAAAAAGCGTATTTCCGTTTGTCCGGTGAGCCATTGCAAAGCAGTATTCGGGAAACCCCAAAGCAAGACAAACAACAATGTACTGATGCTCAAAAATAAAAGATACCCATTGAAAATCAACTGTTTCTGTTCGATCGCCGCTAAGCGCGGGTACTTCGTGAGGATGCCCTGCGCCAAGCCCGTTACCCACCAAAAACTCAGCGTGTAAGCAAGATACATAAGCAACTCATACGCCCCGATATCTGCCACCGTGAGCCGACTCTTCGCCAGCAACACCGACGTGCCGATCATCGCCCCCTGCCGCAACAAGTGAAAGACCTGTAACGATTGCGTATTAGAAAAACGAAACCACTTTGGACTACCGTCCATCATTATGCTTTCATCAATAATAGATCCCTTACTACGCTCTACTTATCAAATACTTCGTACCAAATAACCTGTACCAAGTACTAAATACCAAGTACTAAATACTGATTACCAAGTACTAAATACCAAATACCCCATACACCTAAACCCCCACCTCCTGATTCCTAAACACAATATCATACTCCTCCAACTCCTGCAACACCGGCTCATACACTTCTTTCGTCACCGGAATATGCACCCCCGAAGACGTAATCTTTCCCTGCATCACCAGTTTTACAAAAATGCCCAACGGCAAGCCTACCGATTTCGACATTGCGGTTTCTATCTCGTTTTCCCCTTTCATCACCAAGGTGGACTTCAGCACTTTCTTCTCCCGATTCAGTTCATATTCAAACTCATGCTGCATCACCACCAGGTCTTTATCCTTAGGTTTCAACTGCCATTTATCGACCAACAAATCCTCCAGAATCTGCGCCGGCGTTGCATTCGGCAGCTTGATCTTCTTTTTGCGGAACAAGCCCAGCCACTCCAGTTTTTCCATCACTGGCGATTCCGAATCCTGCCCGATCATATTTGCCACGCGCTCTTTCACTGAGCCACCCGTCGCTTTATTGCTGGTATAAGCCTCCATCAATTCGTGGAAAGTGATTTCCCCAGAGTCCACAATTGGAAAGGACCCATCCGTCATCCCGATTTGCACCAAGGCATTCCACGCATCGCAGTAGCCCAGCGGACGGAACGTACCCCGCAGGATATTCGGAATACCACTCAAGCCATACACTTCCCGGTACAAGAGCGAATCCCGATTGGCGTAAGCTTCAAACTGCCCCACGCCCGGCACATCCACTACATGATACTCCTGAAACAAGCGATGGTAAGGCACATATTTAAACTTGCCGTTCTCCATGTACTGCGCCGTGCCTTGCCCTGCCAGTACAATGTTGCGTGGATTCCACGTGATCTTATAATGCCAGGGATTGTCGTCGCTTTCCGGTGCAATCAAGCCCCCCGTGTACGAACGAAACGCCGTAATCTTGCCGCCGCGCTCCTTGATGTCATTGATATGCTTCATCGCTGACATATGGTCAATACCTGGGTCTAAGCCCATTTCACCCATAAAAATCAGCTCGCGGTCGCGAAATTCATTGCTTAGGCGATACATATCCTTCGACACATACGACGCAGTGATCAAGTGCTTTTTCAACTTCACACAGTCGTATGCCACTTCCATGTGCAGATACGCCGGCAAGAGTGACACCACCACATCCGCCCGGCTGATCATTTCCCGACGGTCGTTCACCTTAGTGACATCCAGCCAGGCCGGACGACCATTCGGGTGGTTGTTTACTTTTTGCTCTGCCAACTGAGGATTGGAGTCTGCCACCGTCACATACCAGTTGTACATTTTGGCTTTATCCAGCACGTATTTAATCAGTACCGTAGCCGAGCGACCCGCTCCAATGATGAGAATATTGTTCATTTTTACTAAGCTTAGTCAATAAGGAATTTGGTTTTCCGATAAGGCGAATTAAATTTCGCGCAATTTTCTTTAATTTTTTACAAATTGTAGCCGATCCGGGCAAAAGAATTTCTGTTTAAACCTTATTTTCATTCGGGCGTGCCCCTGCGGGTCGGGCTATCCGCTCTTTCCGCCCTGCGGGACGGAACCGCTGCTATCCCTCACGCGGCTCGCCGTTTGACAAACAATTATTCGTCTAACGAAATTTGCGACATAATCCTCATATTTACAACATGAAAAAAGAAATAAACCTGAATGCAGTAATAGAAGTGTATGAAAAGGTGGAAGATTTACCGGCAGCTGACCAAAATCTCCTGCACCGCGCTAAACAAGCCTTGCCCACTGCCTTTGCGCCGTACTCCGGTTTTCAGGTCAGCGCCGCCGTTTTACTCTCCAACGGTGAAATTTTAGTGGGCACCAACCACGAAAATGCCGCTTACCCCATGTGCCTTTGCGCCGAGCGCACCGCATTGGCAGCTGCGCACGCCCAATTTCCCGGTGTGCCGGTGCAAGCCCTTGCCATCACGGTGAAAAGTAAAAACCGGGTAATCGACGAACCCGCTTCGCCCTGCGGTGCCTGCCGCCAGGTAATCTGCGAAACCGAACATCGTTATAAAACACCCATCCAGCTTATTCTGCAAGGTGAAACCGGCATCATTTACAAACTAAAATCGGGGAAAGACTTGTTGCCGTTGGCATTCGACGGCGATTTTTTGTAGTGGCAACAACGCTTTAGCTTTACGTATCTGTAAAATCCGCCACTAAAGCACGAACGCACAGAATCCCGCCAAGTTCTGAACTAAAGCCTTTTGGTTGGGTAACTACTTCTTTGATGTTTTGAACTACCACGTTAAAGTTCTGAACTAAAGCTTTCAAGTTCTGAACTAAAACCTTTTAGTTGGATAACTACTTCCTTGATGTTTGGAACTACCACGTTAAAGTTCTGAACTAAAGCCTTCAAGTTCGGAACTAAAATACTTTAGTTAAATAACTACCTCCTTGAAGTTCGGAACTACCACGTTAAAGTTCTGAACTAAAGCTTTCAAGTTCTGAACTAAAACCTTTTAGTTGAGTAACTACTTCCTTGATGTTTTGAACTACCACGTTGAAGTTCTGGACTAAAGTTTTCAAGTTCTGAACTAAAGCCTTTAGTTGGGTAACTACTTCCTTGATGTTTTGAACTACCACGTTGAAGTTCTGGACTAAAGCTTTCAAGTTTTGAACTAAAACACTTTAGTTGAGTAACTACCTCCTTGATGTTCGGAACTACCAGCTTGAAGTTCAGAACTAAAGGCTTCAAGTTCCGAACTACTCCCTTGAAGTTCGGAACTACAAAAATATATTGTTAGAAAGCGGTTCTTATAAAATGACCTCGTGGGGTAAGAAGGGAGAGGCGTCGCCGCCACCTTTGATGATCTCGCGTACAATGGTGGAGCTGATGTGAGAATAGCCGGGCTGGCTAATGAAAAACACCGTGTCAATGCCGTGACCGACGATGTTGTTCAATTGGGAAATGGTCTTTTCGTAATCAAAATCGGAGGCGTTGCGCAAACCGCGAATCAAATATTTTGCCCCGATGCGCATGCAATAATGCGCGGTGAGGTTTTCAAATTGATCGACGACAATCTTCGGTTCACTCTGAAACACCGCTTTGAGCCATTCCAGGCGCTGTTCTAATCCAAAGAGGTACTGCTTTTGCGAGTTGACGCCAATGGCAACGTAAATCTGGTCGAACAGTGGCAAGGCACGCTGCACAATATCCATGTGACCGATGGTGATAGGGTCGAAAGAGCCGGGAAATACTGCAATTTTTGCCATTAGCGACGTAGGGTTTACGGAGAATGATGGTTAATAAAGATTTGCGTCGGTAACAAAAGTAGGGTAAACTTTGATAAAACGGAAAGCCTGAGCCTGCCGAATATTGCGAAGCTGTAAATAGGCAAAGAAGAAATAATGATTTTTTAAAATAAATAAGCGGTGAAGACCGTTAGAAGGCGACTGTACAAGCGAATAACCGTGCTGCACTACCCGGCAAATGTTTAAAACTACCTGACTTTAGTTCGGAACTAAAACGCTAAAGTTGGCAAGTAAAAAAAATACCAGCCAGACCTGTTACTAATGCCTGGGTTTAACATTGTTAAAGTGCGTTAAAATGCGGTTTTCGTGCAGAATTGTTATAAATTTGACCTGATTTTTCAAGGTGGGCATACGCAGTAAAAAAAAGCAGCGACACCCGCCGGAAAACCAGCTCGCTAGTACAAATCAGAACTCCATTGCCCGTATTCAGCTATTTCTCCAAAGCCTTTTACACATTGGTAGTGCTTATTTCAAGTTGAAAACTACACGTATCAATAAAGGTGCAACCGTTTTTTATTCAAAAATGTCCGTACATGAAAAAAAGATTTTTCTCTATTTTAATTCCGGCAATCGGTTTATTGCTTGGTACCCAGGTGAATGCGCAAATCAAAGGCTTGTTTGAAAAAGAAGAGCCTGTTTTTAATGCTTCCATTCTGCCAACGGCTGAGCGGGGCACGGTGAAACTGGTGTATTACTTTACGCATAGCAAAGCGAGTTCGATTGAAACTTCCTTTTGGTTGCGCGACGAAGGCAGCGGCATGTCAGGCAAGGGTGGCAACGTCTTGATTCGAGGCTTGAAGGAGGCATATAACCGGCAGCAGGATACCATTACGATTACGGGCTTGCAGGATCAGCATTTTTACACCTTTGGCGTCGATTATCGCTCGCCGGGGTTCATTTCTTCCAAATTTGAAACGGCTATTCTCAAGAGTGGCTATCGCTATAACGCAGACACTGAAGTTGCCAACACGAATGAAGCCGTCACGCAACAGCCTGTCAGCGCGCCTTGTCAAAATCCTGATCTGTTTGTACAGGTAAAATCCAGCGGTTACTGTGGTAATGAGGACCGTCCGGCGATACAAATTCAGTGTATGAACTGCGAGGGCATAGCGTGGGAGTTTGATGTGCAACTGCGCACAGCTACAACGGGCTGGATTTCACTGCGCGCGGATGGCACCAGCCAGGCGGCGAGTGGCGGTGGTATTCGTATTGAACCGCTTTGCACATTGGAGCCGGGCACTTATTACGTGCGCGTGCTAGCCAAGGGCGCGAATTGTACCACGCCGATCACGCACAATGTCAGTAGTTTCGTCACCATTGCAGATCGGAACTACAATAATAATCCAGTGATGCAGGAGCGTTCAGTGAGTTCGATGGTGACGCCTGAGGTGGAGAAAGACATTCCTACTTTACCGGATACGTGTGAAGTGCGGGCACAAGCTACGGTACAAGGCAAGGTACTGAAAGGCACTTTGCAACTGGCGAATAATTCTACCTGTGGAGCTTTTTATCCGTATGCCATTGTACATTATGTGCATCCGGGGCACCGCGATGTTGCAACGCGCCCGATTGCTCTGATTGCGGGGGCTTCCGTTCCTTTTGAAATCCCTTTGGATGATCGTGATCTGGGGCGCAATATTCATACGATGCAGGTTGTGGCTTATGCGCGGCAAAATCCTAATGCTGAGGGTATTCCGATGAGTGCTTTTTGGATGAAAGCCAATGATGGAACGGCTTTGGCGAATAGCAACAAGGTTGGCTCCAATACCAATGTGCCTGTGCCTGCTACCAATCCAGGTACTACGAACCAGTCGGGAACTAGTACGCAGCAGTCGCAAACTCCAATGCAGCAGTACGAAACTCGAAATCCGAATACATCGACTTCGATGCCGGTGAATCCGCCTACAAATACCAATGAAGTGGCTTATGAAGACATCTCATTGACAGAAGAATTTCAGACGATCAACGTCAAGGCGACGGATTTAAACTGCAATCAGATACAGGATTTGAATGTAGTCTTTTTCTCGACGCAGCAAGGGCAAGCTGACCGACCGCTGTACATCACCTGGATGAATCCGCGCTGTTGTCAGGAAGATGGTTGTAAATATACGGTGTGGGCAGGGGAGAACCCTGACCGCTTGCGCATTCTGGTGGAAGGCAGCAAGCGGGGTGTGTTTATTCGTGAGCTATTACAAGACCTCTTGTCAACGGATACCTATATCGAAGTGTCAGTAAAAACGAGCAGCGGCAATCGCAAAGCGGCGTACGTATTGGGTAAAGGCGCCTTGTACGGCATTGAAGCACTGGCAGACTATCGCGATAGTTATCGTCCGCAGGAAAGTGATG
>JBKBWT010000060.1:0-20524 GCA_046314415.1 Saprospiraceae bacterium | reverse complement strand
AAACCTTGCAACAATTGGTACAGCAACTTGGTGCGCCGCCCCTGGGCGTGAGTCTTTGCTCGGTGATGCATAGCGTCCTAGCCGTCAATCAACAAGGGAAAGCCTTGACGCCATTGGTCATCTGGGCGGATAATCGCAGCGAAGCCTACGCCGCACAACTCAAAGGTACGCCGCTGGGCAAAGCCATCTACCGGCATACGGGTACGCCCATTCACCCCATGAGTCCGCTGTGCAAACTCGCGTGGTGGCGCGACCACGAACCTGACGTCTTTCGGCAGGCGCATAAGTTTGTTTGCATCAAAGAATATTTGCTGTTTCACCTGTTTGGGCGCTGGGTGATTGACTATTCGGTCGCATCAGCCACGGGTTTATTTGATAAGGAAACGTTGGACTGGTACGCGCCGGCGCTGGAATTTGCCGGAGTCAAACGCGAACAATTGTCGGAAGCAGTGCCCCCAAGCTTGGTGTTAAACCATTTAAATCCAGTAATCGCCGAGCGTTTAAATCTGCCGATTGACACACCTTTTGTCATGGGTGCCAGCGATGGCGCACTGGCAAATCTGGGGGCTTTGGTACTCGAACCCGGTCAGGTAACCATCACCCTGGGCACGAGCGCCGCGATTCGCACCACCGGCAAAATGGCAACGTATGATGAAGCGGAGCGCTTGTTTAGCTATGTGATACAGCCAGATTTTTACATCACGGGAGGTGCTTCCAACAACGGTGGCATTGTTTATCAATGGTTTACAGAACAGTTTTTTGATCCGATTCCTTCTAAAGAGCAAGCCTTGGAGCGTATCGGCGACATTGCGCAGGTGCCTGCCGGAGCGGATGGGCTACTGTTTGTGCCGTACCTCACGGGCGAGCGGGCACCAGTGTGGGACGCCCATGCGCGAGGTATTTTTTACGGCGTTACCAAAGCTCATACCCGGCTGCATTTTCAACGGGCAGTGCTGGAAGGCATTTTGTACAATGTGCGGCAAATTGGCAAAGCATTGGAAGACGTGACGGGCGAGGCGCAAAGCATTTGTGTGAATGGCGGCTTGGCAGAAGTGGACGCAGTGATGCAATTGCTGGCGGATATTTTCGGAAAGCCCGTGCATCGGCTCGATTGTGAAGAAGGTTCGGCATTCGGGGCGTTCATTTTGGGCATGCAGGCATTGGGTCAGATCGAAACTTTTGCGGAAGCCAAGCAATGGGTCAATGTAGCGCAAACTTACGAGCCTAATCTGGCAGCACAAGCAATACATCAGGCGCAATTTGCAATTTTTGAAAAATTATATCCCATTTTAAAGGATGTAGCGGTTGAACGTTAAAAAGGAGTGATTCCGTAGCTCATTTTTACAATTATTCAAAATAAGATTTTAAATAATTCCTACTTTTAGACCTTAGATTTTGTAGCACTAGAAATACATCATCTAAAGCGGATCATTCTAACATCTAAAACCTTAAAAAATGCCACTTGTCATTGTCCTCATTGGCATCGCCATTTTGCTATTGCTGATCATATATGGTCGGGTTAATACATTTCTAGCGCTCATTTTAGTAGCCTTAGGCGTGGGTATTGCCATCGGGATGCCACCGAAGGAGGTAGTCAAGTCTATCCAGTCGGGCGTGGGCAGTACTTTGAGCGATTTGGCGTTGATTTTGGGCTTCGGCGCGATGCTGGGGGCGATCATTGCCGAGAGCGGCGGGGCGCAGGTGATTACCAACCGCCTGATCCGGGTGTTTGGTTTGAAAAATATCCAGTGGGCAATGCTGGTCACGGGTTTTATCGTGGGCATACCGTTGTTTTACAGCGTAGGCTTTTTGATGGTAATTCCCATCATTTTTGCAGTGACACGGGCTACCGGGTTGCCGATGTTGTACGTGGGCGTTCCGATGATTGCGTCGTTATCGGTGACCCATGGCTTCTTGCCGCCGCATCCCGCACCCACGGCGATTGTACAATTTTACAAAGCCGATGTCAATTTGACGCTGCTGTATGGATTGATATTAGCAATTCCTACGGTCATTATTGCTGGTCCGATTTTTGGCAGTACGCTGAAAAACTCAATAACGTATCCTAATTTCAATTTATACAAAATCAAAGATATTCCAACCGAGCAATTGCCGCCGTTCTGGATCAGTGTGCTAACGGGATTGATGCCGGTGCTGTTGATGGCATTAGCCGCAGTAGCGAATCTTACTTTGCCGCCGGAAAATCTAGGGTACAAAATCTTGTCATTTCTGGGCGACCCGGTGGTAGCACTATTTTTATCGGTATGGATTGCCATTTACACGCTGGGTATTCGCTTGGGAAAGCGCGTGCCGGAAATCATGGATAGCCTGGCAGATGCAGTAAAAGCTTCGGCGATGATTCTGTTGATTATTGCCAGTGGGGGCGCGTTCAAACAAGTGTTGATTGACAGTGGCATCAGCAAGTATATTGTGGGATTGATGGAAGGAGTACAGGTATCACCCTTGATCCTGGCTTGGAGTATTGCCGCGGCATTGCGTATTACCCTCGGCTCGGCAACGGTGGCAGCGCTCACTGCGGCGGGTATTGCGGCACCGCTGGTCAGCCAAACCGGTGCTAATGCGGAACTCCTGGTACTGGCAACCGGGGCAGGCAGTCTTACTTTTTCACAAGTGAATGACACGGGCTTCTGGCTGTTTAAAGAATATTTTAACCTGACCATCGGACAAACCCTGCGCTCGTGGACGGTGATGGAGACTATTGTAGCAGTGATTGGACTGATCGGGTGCTTGATTTTGGATATGTTTGTGTGAAATATGTAGGAGATATTGCTCGGACGCGCTGGCTCTAAGGCGCTGGCTTCCGTTGATTGCGTGGATGAAACTGCAGCACCGTTTCGCGCAGGTATGCCGTGTCGAGGTGGGTATAAATTTCGGTGGTAAGAATAGACTCGTGCCCCAGCATATCCTGCACGGCTTTGAGGTCGGCACCGCCTTCGATCAGATGGGTTGCAAAAGAATGCCGAAACGTATGAGGGCTTACATTCTTTTGAATACCAGCCAGTTCAGCATATTCTTTTACCATCATAAACACCATTATCCGGGTGAGTCGTCTGCCGCGGCGATTGAGAAAAAGAATATTTTCATCGGCTTTATGAATGTTATTTTGTAAACGCCGTACGCCTTCCAGGTAGAACTGAATATGCTTGATCGCCTCTTCCCCGATGGGCACAATGCGTTCTTTGTCACCTTTGCCGATGACTTTCACAAAACCAATATCCAGAAAAACATTGCTGAGCCGCAAATCGGTCAGTTCGCTCACCCGCAAGCCACAGGCATATAAGGTCTCAAGCATCGCACGATTGCGCACGCCGTGCGGTTCGCTCAGATCAATGGCAGCAAGCATTGCCTGAATCTCTTCGTAATGCAGTACTTCCGGGATTTTGCGGGCTAGGCGCGGTCCTTCCAGTAGTTCGGTAGGATCATTTTGGATAAAATTTTCAGTAATCAAATATTTATAAAAAGTTTTTAATGCCGATAGTAACCTTGCCTGTGAACGCGCACCCAAGCCCAACTCATTGAGCCAGAGAATAAACTCCGTTAAGTGACTGGTTTCCAATTGCTCAAGTGCCAGGTTATATTGCTTCAATTGAAGAAATTGAGTCAATTTTTCCAAATCCCGTCCATAAGCCTCGATGGTATTATCTGCCAGCGCGCGTTCGAGCAGCAGATGCGATTGAAAACTTTTGATAAGGTCATTCACTAGTCAAATCAACTTTTGTGGTAGCAATTTAGCAACAATACACTATAAAGCAAAAAGTAGTAGTACTACTATCTCGAATAGCACTTTTGTCAAACGGCTGTCAAATCCTCATTCCCAATTTGAAAAGCGTAGGTTTAATAAGGGTTTCAAGAAGTGTTAAAAATATGTTAGCATTCTTTTTGTCACAACATTGATAAAAAAATCTTGTTTAAATTTGTATAAAAAGATAGTAAAGCTATCTTTGCTGTGTGAATTACTAATATCATTGATAACTTTAAAATAAAAAGCTATGTCCCATATAGAATTCAGCCAACATTTTACGCAGTTTCAAACACTGCTCTTTGCGTTTGCGTGCCGCCTGACCAAAGACGAAGACGATGCCCGCGATCTTTTGCAGGAGACGGCTTATAAGGCATTCAAATACAGAGGTTTATATCAGCCCAAAACTAATTTACGGGCTTGGTTGATGACCATCATGCGTAATACTTTCATCAATAACTACCGTCAGAAGAAGCGCCGTCAAACTTTAAATGATAAGACTGACAATGAGTTTTTTATCAATTCTGGCACCCTAACCGTCAAAAATCAGGGCGAAGCTGCTGTTACGATTGAAGAAATTCAAAAGCTGGTAGATGCCCTGGAAGACTGGCTGAAGGTGCCCTTCCTGATGCATTATCAGGGATATAAATATGATGAAATTGCCGAAGTACTGAATATTCCACTCGGAACGGTTAAAAGTCGTATTTTCTTTGCGCGCAAAAAATTGCAGGAATCATTGGCAGAAATGTATTTCCGACCTTCTCTGGAAGAAATGTTGGCTTGAACTCTTTTGAAAATAAGATGTTCTTATAAAAGATAGTAAAGCTATTTTTAATCATACTTTTACTACAAATTAAGGACAATGCAATTCTTAGCCATTGAATTGGATGTAAACGAAAAACTCTGTTTGCGGAATCCGCAGCGAACCGATTTGGGGCGCAAAATTCTGAAAAACAGTGTCTTATTGATTGATGAGATTGGTTTTGAGCGGTTTACGTTTAAAAAACTGGCGGAACGCATTCAATCAACCGAAGCTTCTATTTATCGCTATTTTGAGAGCAAGTATTTATTGCTCTTATACCTGGTGAATTGGTACTGGGAATGGATGAAATTCTGTATTGATCTGCGCATCATGAATATTCAGGAACCGAGCGAGCGGTTAAGGTTGATGATCAATACCGTAGTGGACTCCACCAAGCGCAATGCAACGGTAGATTTTATAGATGAAGACGTTCTGCACCGCATTGTAGTTGCAGAGGGTTCCAAGGCGTATCACAACAAAGAAGTGGATGCTCAAAACCGGGAGGGCTTTTTCCTGTCGTACAAATCATTGTCAAAAAAAATTGCCGACGTGATCGTCGAAATTGATCCGTCGTTTCCGTATCCACGGGCGCTGGCAAGCAATTTACTGGAAATGGCCAATAACCATATTTACTTTGCCGAGCATCTGCCACGCCTTACAGATATTGATAATAATGAAGATGTTTTAAAACAGGTAGATGAGTTATTACAATTTTTTGCCTTCAGATTATTAGCCATCGAAAAACCAAAGGGAGCAACGGCAGAAGCCAAAACACAACGAAATAGCCCACAGCCAGTCATCTTAAACAACCATCACAATCATTCGTCGAATAATCATTCGACCTCAATAGCTTAAAGTCGCTGTTACGAGTTATGGTCTCCTTGTGCAAGCATTAGGCGCTGTCACAAAGGTGCTTTTACTGTCCAAATTTTTAAAACCAATTATAACAGTTATGGTCAGACTAATTGTTAAAGGAATTTTAATTACAACCGCAGCAATGTTTCTGACATCGTGTGCGGTGATACGCGAAGGTGAAGTGGGTGTAAAACGCCGGTTTGGTAAGTACAATGATCGTCCCTACACGCAAGGCTTGAAGGTGTTCAATCCATTTACAACAACCATTGTAAAGGTTTCGACCCAGACGAACAATATGGAGGTAGAGCTAAATCTACCATCGAAGGAAGGTCTGAATATTCAGGCGGAAGTCTCGATTCTGTATGGTGTAATGCCAAATGAAGCTCCCGAATTACTTCGTAACATCGGTCCTAACTTTGAAAGCACGGTCATTTTGCCCGTTTTTCGTTCGGCAGTAGCGGATGTCACTTCACAGTTCATGGCAAAAGACATGCACACTGGTGCCCGCGCACACATTGAAGAGACCATTCGCAAGCGCATGAGCGATTTATTAAAAGACCGGGGTATTGTCGTAGAAGCCGTACTGTTGAAGAGCATTGTACTGCCACGTAACCTGGCACGTGCCATTGAAGAAGTGCTGGAAGCCGAGCAGGCAGCTGCACGCCTGAACTTCGTACTTGAACAAGAACGCCGCGAGGCAGAACGCAAACGCATTGAGGCAGAGGGTGTCCGCGATGCCCAGAAAATCATTGCCGAAGGGCTGAGTGCTCAAGTGCTGCAATTCAAGTCCATTGAAGCATTCTTGGAATTGGCAAAATCTCCCAATACCAAGATTATTATTTCGGATGGCGATGTGCCGGTACCGGTGATGTTGAATCCTGATGGAAGTACCACACCAACCGTTGGCACCTCCCGAAATACCAACGCAACGACTACTAGTACAACGACTAACTCAACCCGTACTGTGGGTGGTGGAAATTAAATTTAGGCGAAGGGTAATTTGAAGACTGGTTGTAGCTGAATGGCTACAATCAGTTCTTTTTGCCAAGTGTGCTACAATCAGTGCTAACCAAATATACAACCAAAATACCGCAATAATTTAATTTGAAAATCGCAACATCTGACCCCAAAATTGTATTTTACCACATATTTGTTTAATCAGTTATCATAAAAATGGAAGTTACAACTCCCTTTACGCCTTTAAAGCGCTTTTTTCGATTATTGGAATTAGACAAAAAAGACATTTATTATGTCTATGTCTATGCCATTTTTGCAGGATTCATCAGCCTGAGCTTACCACTCGGGGTGCAAGCAGTAATTGGATTGATTGCGGGTGGCGCGCTATCTGCCTCTTTGATTCTGCTGGTAGTAGCGGTGACTGCTGCTACGGCGCTTTCAGGTATTTTAGTGATTATGCAATTGAGTGTGACGGAGACCATTCAGCGGCGTATCTTTGTGCGTTCTGCTTTTGAATTTGCTTATCGAATTCCGCGTTTGAAATTGGATGCTATTACCAAGTATTACCCGCCTGAACTGGCTAATCGTTTTTTCGACACACAAAATTTGCAAAAAGGAATTCCTAAACTGTTGACCGACTTATCAACAGCGCTCATAAATATTATTTTTGGTTTGATTCTGATTGCCTTTTACCATCCGTTTTTCGCATTTTTCGGCTTGGCACTTATCATTATCATCTTTGTTATTTTCCGCATCAGCGGTCCAACAGGTTTGGCAACCAGCCTGAAAGAATCGAAATACAAATACCAGGTAGCCCATTGGCTCGAAGAGCTGGCACGTACCATGAATACCTTCAAGCTATGGGGCAACACGCAGATTTCGCTGCGCCAGACCGATTATCTGGTTTGCAACTATCTTGACAACCGCCGCAAGCACTTCCGTATCCTGGTTACGCAATATGGCGTGATTGTTGGGTTTAAAGTGATCGTAACGGCGAGTCTGTTGCTGCTGGGAAGTTACTTGGTGATTGATAATCAAATCAATATTGGTCAGTTCGTCGCCGCCGAAATCGTGGTCATCAGCATCATTAGCTCTGTGGAAAAGCTCATGCTTTCAATGGATACAGTGTATGATACCCTTACTGCTTTGGAAAAACTGGGGAATGTAACTGATCTGCCGATTGAAGAGGAAGATGGGCTGCCATTTGAAGATGTTGACACTGGCAAAGGCATGAGTGTAGAAATTGAAGACCTGTATTTTAAATTTGAAGATGCGGAACGCCCAACCATCGACCATCTTTCGCTGAAAGTGGAGGGCGGCGAACGCGTGTGCATAGCCGGTTATAACAGTTCGGGCAAGTCAACACTGGTACAATTGATCGCTGGTTTATACAGTGATTTTCATGGCAGTATCAATTACAATGGCATTCCCATGCGCAATCTGGAGTTGGCTAGCCTGCGTCGCCAAATTGGTGATTTCTGCTCGCAGGAGGATATTTTTATCGGCTCCATTTTAGACAATATTACATTGGGCAATGAAGATATTACATTGGAGGATGTAATATGGGCAACCGAAAAAGTAGGGCTTAATAAATACATCCAACGCTTACCTAATGGATATAACACCATGCTACAACCGGGCGGGCGTAACCTGCCACATAATATTCGCACCAAACTCATGGTTGCCCGTAGCTTTGCCAAGCGTCCGCGCCTACAGGTGATGGAAGGTGTGTGGAATTTTCTGGAACCCCATGAACGCTTGCAAATCGCGGATTTTCTGGTAGCGCCTGAAAATAGCTGGACCGTAATCATCGTATCTGATGATGCTGCCATTGCTGCCAAATGTGATCGGGTAATGATTATGAAAGATGGCAAAATTGTAGAAGAAGGCTCCTATGAGCGCATTCGCGAAAGCCCGCATTTTTACCGCGTTTTTAAAGGTGTCTTTTCAGAAAGCAGCCAAAATGGCAACGCTAAACATCATGAAATAAAGGTTTAGGATAGTGGGTAAGGTTGAGATTAAGGTTGAAGTTGAGGGGAGATTCGGGTGGAGGATTGTAGGTAAATAACTTTTTTGAATGCTAAATATTAACTGTTGGATACTAAATATTGGGTATCAAATATTAAAAAACCATGCTGAATATATCACAAAATTCCATTAGTCATCGGGTGAGCGTAGAAGATTTTTCTTCTTTTCGACAAACGAAAGAATCCAGCGCACATCAGCAACTTACCCGCTGGCTCCTGATTGTGCTGGGATTGGTGGTTTTGTTCTTGTTTTTGCCCTGGACGCAAAATATTCAATCCAAAGGTAAAGTGACCACGCTGCGCCCTGAGCAACGCCCGCAAATTATTCCTTCACCAATTGATGCCCGGATTGAAAAATGGTATGTGCGCGAAGGACAATTGGTGAAAAAAGGTGATACGATTGTATTTATTTCTGAAATCAAGGCGGACTACCTCGACCCGGAGTTGGTGCCACGCACGCAGCAACAAGTGAATGCCAAAGAAGGCGCTATTGATTCTTATCAGGACAAAGTGAAGGCACTCGAAGACCAAATTGTCAATATGGAATCCCAGTTAAAGCTGAAGCAACAACAATTGCGGCGCAAACTGGAGCAGGGGCAATTCAAAATTGATGCCGATAAAGCCGATTTGGCGCAAGCGATTATTCAGGATTCTATTGCCAAAGTGCAGTTTGAACGTGCTAAAATGCTGTTTGAACGCGGCATTGATTCTCGTGCCAAAATGGAGGAAAAGCAAGCTAAACTGCAAGAGACCCGCAATAAGGTGATTGCCGCGGATAATAAATTGGCTTCGAGCCAGGCGGAATTGCGTATTACGCAGGTGGAATTGAATGCTGTGCAAGCCGAGTACAGCGAAAAAATCGCCAAAGCCCGCTCGGATATTGCCAGTGCCTTGTCGCAAATGTTTGATGCAGAAGCAGATGTAAGTAAATTGCGTATTCAAACCAGCAATTATTCCAAGCGTTCGAGTTTTTATTACATCACCGCGCCGCAGGATTGTTACATTACTAAAACAGTGACACCCGGTATCGGCGAAACCATTAAGGAAGGCGATGGCATTGTAAGCATTATGCCGGCTAATTATGAACTGGCAGTGGAATTGTACGTAGAACCGATGGATTTTCCCTTGGTAAACGTGGATTCCAGTCTTGGCGAAAAGCCCAAGGTCCGCTTCATTTTTGATGGTTGGCCTGCGTTTATTTTCTCGGGTTGGCCCGGACAGTCGTTTGGTACTTATGTCGGTGAAATTGTAGCAATTGACAACGAAATCAGCAGCAACGGGCAGTACCGTATTTTGGTAGCGCCTGCCCCCGGCACCAAAAAGTGGCCCAAAGAACTGCGCGTTGGTTCGGGCGCCCAGGGCATTATTTTACTGAAAAATGTGCCGCTGTGGTACGAAATCTGGCGTCAGCTCAATGGCTTCCCGCCCGATTATTACACGACCGAAGACGAACCAGCGGAAGAATTAAAACAAAAAACACCGGTAGAATTAATTAAATAATCCGGGTTATTTACTAGTAATATGATACGAATCCATCATATAGCGTCAAAACCATGAAGTATTTAGTAGGAATTATTAATCTTATTGTTTCTTTTTCGCTTTTTTCACAATCGGATTCTACCCGGCTGTTTACGCAGCAGGAATATTTTCAATGGATTTTGGCATACCATCCTTTGGTACGACAGTCGAATCTGTTGACCGCCGAAGCAGCCGCCGAGTTACGCATGGCACGGGGCGGATTTGACCCAAAGCTGGAATCGCAGGTGGCACAAAAGTCGTTTGACGGTAAAAATTATTACACCTACACCGAAAGCGGATTCAAAATTCCAACCTGGTATGGCTTGGAAATCAAGGGCTTATTCAATACCAGCAGTGGCATCAACATTGATCCTGAGCAGACCCTTCCGGCGGCGGGGCAGGCAGTGCTGGGCGTCAAAGCTACGCTTGGTGCAGGACTGTTCATTGACGAACGGCGAGCCGCCTTGCAAAAAGCCCGTATTTTACAAAATGCCAATGCCGCCGAGCGTTTGAATGCCATCAATGAGGTATTGCTTGACGCCGCCGTGGCTTACTGGGATTGGACGAAGGCGTACAACGAGGTGCGCGCTATTGAGCAGGCCTTGCAGGTGTCGCGGCAACGTTTGGTCGGCATCACCGAAAGCTACGTACAAGGAGACCGACCTGCGGTGGATACGCTGGAAACATTCATTCAGGTGCAGAATTGGGAATATGAATTGAATGATGCACTTCTGAAGTTCAGAAATGCCGGGCTGGGCTTGTCCAATTTCTTGTGGTACGAAGACAATACCCCCTTGGAAGTGACCGATGCGCTGCGCCCGCCTTTGCTCGATACCATGCAAACGAACCAACCCTTGCCTTTGCTAATAGATTTTATACAATTTGCGGATCTTCAACATCCCTTGTTGCGGTCTTATCAGTTCAAAATCAATCAGTTGGACGTAGATCGCCGGTTGGCGCTGGAACAATTGAAACCACGATTGGATGTAGAATACAACATTTTGGGCGATGGCTTTAACTTCGGTAGAACGAGCGGTAATGACAGCAATGGCTTGGAAAATGTCCTGTTGCAAAATTATAAGTGGGGCTTGAATTTTAGCTTTCCCATTTTTTTAAGAAAAGAACGGGGTAAGTTGGAATTGACCCGCTTAAAAATTCTGGATACTGACTTTACTTTGCAACAAAAACGCTTGGAGATTCGCAACAAAGTGCGCGATGCTTACAACGAATGGCAGAATACGCAGCAGCAAATTGCACTGTATGAGGATATTACGAATAACTACCGCCGCTTATTGGAAGCAGAAGTAACGAAGTTTGAACTTGGCGAAAGCTCGATCTTCCTCATCAACTCGCGCGAACAAAAACTCATTGAAGCCCAGGTAAAACTCATCAAACTCCAGGCGGATTTTCAGAAAAACCGGAACAAACTCGACTGGGCAGCCGGGCGTTTGGTGACAGAGTAACAGAAGACTTTGGTAATCAGGGACTTATTAACCAAGAGACGGAGTGTTTCCCTAGTCTTCAGTCGCTTGATCTGTTGTAAGTTCGTAGAACGTATCTTCCATATCCTCCGTCGAAGTATGGCGGCAGGGGAAGTCCTTTTCAATTAAAATGTCGAGATGGAAGCCATTGTACAAGGGTTGATCGTGCCGGAGACTGACCTGATCCGTGTCCATCCATTCTTTTGCCAGCGCTTTGGGCACATGCACCGTAATGCTACCCGGCTGGTACTCAGCATTGATAAATGGCACATCCTCAAGCTTTAATGCATATTGCAATTCATTGCCTTCACAAAAAATAATGGCATCGCACACGCAACCCGAACGCCGCAACTCCTCGATATCCGATTTACGCAAGCGCAGGCGCAGGCTATTGGAAGCAAAGCGTAACTTCATAAGCGTATCATTTTAAAGTAAAGGTGTAATTCGTTTTTTGGAATTTCACCTAGTAATTTACAAAATTTCTAGTGGAAAAAGAAGGAAAAGAACGTTAAATCTTCGCTTTTACCAGCATTTATATTAAAATTCTGCGCAATTCTTTTGTTAAAAACGTTATATTCTCTACTTTTAATCGAATAAAGGGAACCAACTCCATGAGAATCTTCTTCTTAACACTACTTTTTGTTGCCAATGCATTATTTGCCCGCTGGTACTATGTGTGCAAAGTGCAACAATTATGTGGCGCAAGCACTGTGGTGCAGGAGGATGTCCGCTTGAAAACGCTGCGGCTGATGCAGGGCGACACCGTGCTGTTGCAAGGCTACGACCAGTTCAAGTTCGACAGTGCCAGCGTGCTGCCGGATATCAATCAGAACAATTCTGAATTCCTGGATACGGTGGCTGCGTACATGAAATTATTTCCCCAAAATAATCTCCAGATTACCGGTTGGTATCGTCCGGGCATAGACACACTGCCGCCGGGCAGCTATTATGAAAACATTGGAGTGGCGCGTGCTAATGCGGTGCGCAGTTTGCTGATGAAGCGCGGCATTGCCGAAGAACGCATCTCGCTGGATTACAGTCGCAGCCAGGATACTTTGTTGCGCGAACCCTTGACTTTTCTAATTGTACCGGCTACCACGCCTTCCGAATTTGAAATCGTACAGTTTTCTTTTACCAATATGACTTTCTCGGATGCAAATTTTGAATTCGATTCGGATGTCTTCAAACCCGGAGAAGCCTTTCAGCTCTACGCCGATTCCGTCAAAACGTATTTAAACATCAACCCCGATAAAGCCATGACGATCATTGGGCATACCGACAACATCGGACCTGACAATTACAACAAAAACCTCGGCTTGCGGCGCGCCCAAAGCGCCCGTCAGTACTTCAAGGACTTGGGCGTTACTGCCAAAATCAACGTTGCATCGCAAGGTGAGAAACGTCCTGCCGCTACCAACGACTCCGACGAAGGCAGGCAGAAGAATCGCCGGGTCAATTTTGTATTAGAATGATGTGGTGAACTGAAGCCCGCTTGTTCAAGGCATCAGGCGACCAGTTGCGACCATAAACAAATACCAATACTAAGTATTAAATACCATCAAATATGGACTTTAGCAATTTCTTTTCCAACTTCACTTCACCCGATAGCATTGCCCTGCTCATTTTATGGGTATTGGCATTTTTATTTGGCATCCTGCTAGGGTCAGCGCTGCGCAGCGGTACCATTCGGCGCTTGCGCAATGAACTGGAAGCCAAGCAAGCTGAACTTACCACCACCCAGGGCGAAGTCACCCGCCTTACCGATGAACTCCACCTGCGGGAAGCGGATTTGCGCAAGTCGCAATTTGAAGTGGAAGAGCAGCGCTCCAAAGCCACGCGCTTCAACGACGAAAAAAATAAGCTCTATAATGAAATTTATGCCTTAAACAATGAGCTGGACAACCTGCGCAAGGCACCAGCCGGCACCGCCGATACTGCGGTAGTGGCGGATTTAAACGCAACCATCGAGCGCCTCAATGGCGAAGTTGCCACCCTGCAAACACGCAACCAGGAACTCGAAGCGGAATTGGCGCAGCTGCGTGCAGCGCCCGCACCCCTGGAAGCTACCCCCGAACCCGCAGAACAACCCTTTGATTACCTGGCAGATTTTCAGAGCACCCAGAATGCCCTGCGCACCCGCCTGGAAGCCATGGAGGAACGCCTCAACCGGCTGGTAACGGAAAATGACGAGTTGCGAACTGAAATGCAGATGTTGCGAACTTCAGAACCCCAGCCCGACGCTATGGAGCGCTCCCTGGCAACGGCTGCGCCCATGATCGAAACCGAACCAGACTGGAACCTGGGCAACACCGAACAGCCTCGCCAAGTCATTCTGCCTGCGGATGAGATTCAGCGCGATGACCTGACCCGCATCGAAGGCATCGGTCCCTTCCTCGAAAAACAACTCAACGACATCGGTATCTACCGCTTCGAGCAGATTGCCAAGTGGGACGGCTCCGATATTCATCAGGTCACGCAGCAAATTCGCTACTTCCCGGGGCGGATCGAACGGGAGAACTGGGTGGGTCAAGCCGTGCAATTGTACCAGCAAAAGCAACAAAACCCCGAAGGCTACGACCGCGGCACCACCGATATTTATCCCAACGATCATTATGACCTGAAAATCGTGGAAGGCATTGGTCCAAAGATTGAAAGCATGCTCAAAGGTGCCGGCATTACCACCTGGGAAGAACTCGCCGCTGCCGACCCCGAACAAATCGAAGCCATCCTTGAGGAAGGTGGCAACGACTTCCACTTCCATAACCCCGCTACCTGGACTGCGCAGGCGCGCCTCGCCGCTGGCGGACATTGGGAGTTGCTCAAAGAATATCAGGAGCAATTGAAAGCAGGAAGAGAACGCTCCTAAACGCCGAAGCTGACAGCCTCCCTGGGGTTGTCAGCTTCTTCCTAACTTTTCACCTCAAACCGATAACCCACGCCGTGCACATTGACAATTTTAATGGTCTCGTCTTCTTTTAACAGCTTGCGCAAACGCGATACAAACACATCCAGACTACGACCGACCAGGATGCCCTCATCTTCCCAAACCGCCTTTAAAATCTGGTCGCGTTCCAACAATTGGTTCTGATGTTGACAAAAAAACTGTAAGAGCTTGGCTTCGCGATAGGTCAGGTCTTTTGCCAGGTGCTGCACCCGCAGTTGTTGGTTGGATAGATCCAAAACCGACTGCCCAAAACGCCATTGTACCCCGCTCACGGTAGTCCCGGGCAACTCCATCGCGCTTTCCACCACTGCCACCGGAGCCGTTTTAGCCTTTTTATATTGTAAAAAATGATACAGCCCATACCCCATACCTGCCAAAAGAAGTAGCCAACTAATGCCCAGTAGTGGCGAACTACTTGCCGCTGGTGGTAAAAAACTGACGCTGAGTTCGTAACAACCCGCCACGCGTTCGCGACCGCCGCAGGGCACCTCTTCCCCTGATAAATAGGTCTTGGAATAATACCCCAGCGCCAGGTCCTTTTTAATACAGTCCAGCACCGCTACATTATAGTCCTGCCGAATGTTTTGCAGCAACAGCGCCCGATGCAGGATGCCCGGCAGACTGTCATAATTGAAGTTTTGTTCTACCGGAATCAACCACGTATCTTCCGGCAAACGCTGCACCGGCTTAATGCGCGCCTGGCGATTGCCTTCCAGTTTCAACAATTCATGCGCCGTTTGCCGCAAGGCAAGATTGACCCGCTGGGCAAACAGGGCATCCGGCGTCGGTTCTGACCAGATCGCCTGCACGGTCAGCAACACCAATGCGCCCAACACGAGCCACATACTCCACCAGGAAATAATTTGTCGTCTCATGCTTCAAATTTAAGCCAAAATCCCTTTCAAAAACGGCTTTTACATTTCATTTACACTGTTTTACAAGGCTTTAACCATTGGCATGGATTTGCCGACTACTTTTGGGGCATTGTTTCACATCAAAATCTTTTGACCATGAAAAAAGTACAAAACGGTTTTTTAGTGCTGCTCTTCTGCCTGCTAGTTGGCAACTTGTTGGCGCAGCATGGCAAGAACAATTTTTCTAATTGCGCCGCCGCGTTTTTAAATCAAAACATGATTGTAAATGAATATACCACCGAGGGCAAATGCGTGGTGGACCTTACTGCCAAAGGCGAGCTGACCCTGCGCCCTGCCGAGCTCACCGATGCCAAAACGGTGAAAGCCGGTGATAAAATTCCCTTTAAAATTGCCATTCGCGACGGGGATTCTAAAACGCTGCTGCTCTTTTCTGAAAAAACTTACCGCGAAATTCCTATCCAGGAGGTACTGGCGCAATGTAAAAAGGGCGATTCGATTGTATTGCTCACCTTAGAACGGGAATGGGCGCTGCCGCATTCAGAAATTCTGGTCAGCACGGCACAGTAAAAGCACTTCAAAGATGTTCGGAACTTCAAAATAGTAGTTCCGAACATCAAGGCTTTAGTTCTAAACTAAATAAAAGTAGTTACCCAACTACAAGCTTTAAGTTCTGAACTAATCCATTCAAGTTTAGAACATCAAGGCTTTAGTTCCGAACTAAAAAGAAGTAGTTACTCCACTACAAGCTTCAAGATTTGAACTAATCCGTTTAAGTTCCGAACATCAAGGTTTTAGTTCTGAACTAATCCGTTCAAGTTGCGAACATCAAGACTTTAGTTTCAAACTAAAGAAAAGTAGTTCCAAACTACTCCATTGAAGTTCTAAACTACATCGTTTAAGTTCCGAACATCAAAGCTTTAGTTTTGAACTAAAAGGAAGTAGTTCTGAACTACCCCGTTGAAGTTCCGAACTACAAAAAAGCATTGTTAGAAAAACCGGTGCCGGTTTTAGACATGTTGGGTACAGTCGGGCAAATCCCGCAATCGCTTGCCGGGAGTAGTGAATTTCTGCGTTGCAGCGCGTACCTTTGCAGGATGAAATTGAACGGCAAACATTACCAGACCATTTGGCTGCAGGACGAGCGCCGGGTACAAACGTTCGACCAGCGTTTTTTTCCGCACCAGTTGGTGATAGAAGACCTCACGAAACTCGAAGAGTTTCTGGTGGCAATTCGCGAAATGCACGTGCGGGGGGCACCCCTCATTGGCGCTACTGCGGCGTATGGCTTGTATATTGCTACGCTGGAAGCCTTACAACAGCCTGATTTTGAAGCTTATTTGCAAAAAGCTGCGCAGCTGCTGGCTGCCACCCGTCCTACCGCGGTGGACTTGTTTTATGCCATTCAAAAATCCATGCAAGCCATTGCCGCCGAACCCGACCGCGCCGCAAAACCGCTGGCTGCTTTAAGTGCCGCACAAGATTTTGCCAGCGAAAGCCTAGAAAGCTGTCGCCGCATCGGTGAATTTGGCTTGGACATTATCAAAAAAATCAGTGCCCGCAAGGGCGGCGCGCCGGTGAATGTGCTCACGCATTGCAACGCGGGCTGGATTGCTTGTATTGATTACGGCACCGCTACTGCTCCAATCTACCTCGCTCATGATGCGAACTTCTCCGTGCATGTCTGGGTGGACGAGACCCGCCCCCGCAACCAGGGCGCTAACCTTACCGCCTTTGAATTGTTACAGCATGGCGTGCCGCATACCGTGATTGTGGACAATGCCGGAGGGCATCTCATGCAGCATGGACTGGTGGACGTGATTTTTGTGGGAACCGACCGCACCACCCGCCAGGGCGACGTGGCGAATAAAATTGGCACCTACCTCAAAGCCGTTGCCGCCCGCGACAATGATGTTCCCTTCTACGTGGCAGTGCCCAGTTCCTCCATTGATTGGGGGGTAAACGATGGTTTGCGGGAAATTCCCATAGAGCAGCGCAATCCCGACGAAGTAAAATATGTACACGGCTGGGACGGCGAAAAGATGAGCAGTGTGCTGATAACGCCCGCCGAAAGTCCGGCTGCCAATTATGGTTTTGATGTAACCCCCGCACGGCTGGTGACGGGTTTGATCACCGATCGGGGCATTTGTGAGGCTAGTGAGGCGGGGTTGGTTGGTTTATTTCCAGAGCAGGCTAGAATAGCGACCTTGAGTACATAAACTTTTTTCTTATGCAATGGATTTACCTGGCACTGGTGCTACTTTATTTGCTATTTCCAATTGTTGGTTTCCGACAAATGCAGCATCACCGATCAAGTTCTGAAGTAAAAGCGACTCCTTCGGCATCCTATACGCAGGGTAAGCAACTTCTGGTGTGGGGTTTGGTTGCACCGGCGATTGCGTTGCTGAGTATAGTACCCTTGATGGGTTTGCCAGGTGGTATCTTAATGAGTGCTGGACAACTGTTTGGATTGAATCCGGCTCTATTCGCAGGAGATAAGGCTTGGCCTGCGGCTATTTTTGCTTCCCTAATCTTTCCACTGGCGTTGCCGTTGGGGGTAGTTTTAAAAATGACCGCTGAAAATATCGGGTGGAAACTGCCCTTACTGTTGGCAATTGGTTTGATGTTGCTGATTTGGGGTGCGATTACGATTGGATTAGTAGCCTGGATGGCGCGTCAAGCTTAGAAAGTAAACCATTCTACTTAAACTGCCGACTTGTAGCGTAATGGATGAAGGTTATATAAAATTTCAAGCGTGTTGGACGGCAAGCGCGCCGCTGTTCGGAACTACTTTGCAGGAGTTGATAACTTGTCGCGACAGCTTACACCAGCTTGGTTTGATTGGGGTGTACCCGAATGGCATTGGCTTTGGCAATATCAGTCAGCGCTGGAACGCGGAAGGACAATTTGTAATCAGTGGCTCGGCGACGGGGCACTTGCCAAATTTAACGCTGGAACATTTTACATTGGTGACCAGGGTGAATATTGCGGAAAATATGGTGTGGTGTGAAGGTCCGATCATTGCGTCGTCAGAAACGATGAGTCATGCTGTGATTTATCAGGAATGCCCGGAAGTGCAGGCGGTGATTCATGTGCATCATGCGGCGTTGTGGCAACAATTATTACATCAGATTCCTACCACGGATGCCAGCGCGACTTATGGTTCCCCGGAGATGGCATATGCCATTGTACAACTCTTACGACATAGTGATTTGCGACAACAGCAGCTGTTTGTGATGGAAGGACACCCGGAGGGGATTTTTGCTTTTGGCGAAAGCTTGTTGGAAGTGACTAAGCGACTGCAGGATTTAGTGAGCAAGGGGTCGGCTATTGGTTATCAGTGAATCGTACCTCCCGACAACCAATAACCAATAGCGGATAATCGAATACTAAGCACTATTTAAAGCCAAGTGACTGTTTTTCAGATGATTGCCGTGCCGTGAGTTGCTTATACGCATCCAATCCGCATTGTAAGAACTGAGCGTAGTCCGCTTCTTCCGGGGTAAATCCAACCGGATGGTTTAACAACTGCCCGTCTGGTGATAATAACACGTAATAAGGCTGCGTATTCGTATTGAAGTATTCCGTCTGGAAATGTGACCATTTATGACCTACATTGCGCAACTTACGCGTGCCGCCGGTGGCTTTCTGCACTTCAATTTGCTCGTTTTCCGGCAATTCTACTTTTTCATCCACGTACAGGGAAATCAAGACATAATCATCTTTCAAGATATTGTAAACCTTGGGTTCGGGCCACACGTGTTCCTCCATTTTCCGGCAGTTCACGCAGGCGTGACCCGTAAAGTCAATCATCACTGGTTTGCCAACTTCTTTGGCATACGCCAGCCCTTGATTCAGATCTTTGAAACAATTCAGATTTTGCGGACAATCCCCTTCGTAAAACCAACTGTACGTGGCAGGAGGCGCTAAACCGCTCAACAATTTTAAGGGGCGATAGGAGCCCGCTTTCTCATCGTAGATAAAACCAGTGGCTAAGTAAATGGCAAATGCTACCGATAACAAGCCAAGTACAATTCGAGTGATGCCCAATTTTTTAATTGGCGAATCATGCGGAAATTTGATAATACCAAATAAATACAATGCCAAGCCAATGGAAATCAATATCCAGGCACCTAAGAAAGGTTCGATTTTTAGAATACCCCAGTGCTTGACCAGGTCGGCATTCGATAGGAACTTGAGCGCTAATGCCAATTCTATAAAGCCCAATACCACTTTAACCGTATTCAGCCAGCCGCCGGATTTTGGTAAAGACGTCATCCAGCTTGGGAATAAAGCAAACAACGCGAAGGGCAAAGCCAATGCCAAACCAAAACCGCCCATACCTGCTGTTAACTGCCACGCACCGCCATCAGAAGTGAGTGCGCCTGCCAACAATGCCCCTAAAATCGGACCTGTACAGGAAAACGACACCAAAGCCAACGTCAATGCCATGAAGAAAATGCCGATTACTCCGCCAAGACCTTCGGCTGAACTGGTTTTGTTAACCCAGCTACTAGGCAAAGTCAATTCGTAATAGCCGAAAAAGGAAAATGCGAAGAACAAGAAAATCACGAAAAACGCCACATTCAGCCACACATTGGTCGAGAGGTCGTTTAAAATATCGGGATTCAAATTATCCATCAGGTGAAACGGAATGCTCAGGAGCATGTAAACCGCAAAAATGAAAAATCCATATAAAGTTGCATTCATAATACCCTTCTTGCGGTCTTTGCTGCTTTTGGTAAAAAAGCTTACCGTCAGTGGAATCATCGGGAATACGCAGGGCGTAAGCAATGCCAGCAAACCACCAATAAAACCTAAGAGGAAAATAGACCAATAACTTTTACCTTCGGCTACGATGGCTTCCTCCCCGCAAGTAGCGACAGGATTCGACAAATCCGGCTTGGCAATCGGGAAAATGCCATTCTCTTGCGCAGGGCTAATGGCAATCGCATTATCACCTTCGATTGTCAATTTCAAGTTAGCAACATCCACTTTAAACGTTTTCTCCAATGGAATGCAGCTTTCAGCATTGCAACTCATGTAAGAAATCAAGCCTGTGGCTACTTGCGCCGGGTCTGACACTTTGATCTTTTGGGTGAAGGTGGCTTCTTTTTTGAATTTTACCACCTGCATTTTAAAGATTTCATCAAATTCTTCTGAACGCTGCGGACCTTCCTCCTGGTTTGTGCCAATAACCGTTACCGCTTTGGCATCATCAAAAATAAATTCGGTCGGAATGGGACCATCTCCTTCCAAAAATTGCGAATAAATATACCAGCCCTCGTCCATTCTGGCGTGGTAAATC
>JBKBWT010000059.1:0-20564 GCA_046314415.1 Saprospiraceae bacterium | reverse complement strand
AAACCGGCTTGCCCTGGGTGCCGCTCTCCCCCGGTATGCCCCAATTTTCTACTACAATTGTGTATCCGGGTACTTGTTTAGTGGAGGGAACCAATTTGTCAGAAGGCAGAGGCACGGCACTCCCATTTGAAGTACTGGGTGCACCCTGGCTGGATGGCTATGCTTTGGCGCAAACGCTGAATCAATTGGCATTGCCGGGCGTCCGTTTTCGACCACATGCCTTCATTCCCACTTTTAGCAAGCATCAGGATGTAAAATGCGGGGGCATTCAGGTACATGTCACCAATCGATCCATTTTCCGTCCGGTTTATACTGGTCTGCATATATTGGCAGCCTGCCGTGCACAAAATCCGGCGAATTTTGAATTTTTAAAAACCAGCTGGGAAGGTAAGGCGCCGCATTTGGATTTGTTGATTGGCAATGCTTTGGTACGCGAAGGCTTGGAAGCAGCCATTCCTGTTGACGAAATCACTCGGGATTGGCAAGGGCAAACCGAAATATTTGCAACTCAACGAGAGCCTTTTTTATTATATAATTAAATAAAAATAAATGCAAGCAATTGATTTTCATCTAATTACTTGCATTTATTTTTACATTACAATATCATAATTTCATTTCCCAGCCTTTCTGGTACTCGCGCGACCAGAATTTCATGGCTTCCTTATCATTCAAAACATGCCCGTTCTTCGGGTCACAATATAAAGTTCTGCCCACCCGGTAAGAAATATTGCCCAATTGCGGTAGCAAGGTGGACTTATGCCCTTCGGAAATGGGTGCCGTGAGTTTTGCTTTGCCGCGAATGGAATCGAGGAAATTCATAATCAATTGGCTGTCAAGCATTTCGCCCATGCCCATTGTATTGGTGCGCGTAGCTTCCTGCAAATCGGTTTTTACCTCGCGGATGAGCTTATTGTCCAGGTCATAAATTTTGTAATCATCGCCGCCTGGAATGACCATTGTGCCTTTTTCACCATAGAAAATAGTGCCCCGTCCGGTCCCCTCGACGGGGTGCCCGTTGCAACTTCTACCTTCCCAAAGGATGGAACTGCCATTGGCAAATTCATACGTAATGGTTTGGGTATCAGGAGTTTCCCAATCATCTTTGTAAGCAAAACGCCCACCGAGCGAAGTCACTTTTGTCGGGAAATCCAAGCCCATACCCCAACGCATGACGTCGAGTTCGTGGGTACCGTTATTCAAGGCTTCGCCCGTGCCCCAATTCCAAAACCAGTGCCAGTTATAATGCACCAGATTATCCTGATAAGGACGACGTGGGGCGGGTCCTTGCCACAATTCAAAATCGAGATGCGCCGGCACGGCTACTTTCTTCCCAAAACCAATGGGTTTGCGGTTGTTGGCGTACCAGCCTTTGGCAAAATACACCTTCCCGATGACACCATTGCGCAGTTCCTGCATTGCTTCGGTCACTTTGGGAAAAGAGCGCCGCTGGCTGCCCATCTGGATGAGTTTGTTGTATTTTTGAGCAGCCTGCACGAGGATTTCACCTTCCTGCGGACTATGCGAGCAGGGTTTTTCCACATATACATGCTTGCCCGCTTTCACCGCCATCAACGAAGCCGGAGCGTGCCAATGATCAGGCGCAGCAATTACAATAGCGTCCAAGTCCTTCTCTTCCAACATTTTACGCACATCACTGAAAGCTTTTGGCTTTTTCCCGGTCAATTTTTCAATCTCAGCGACCGTTTTTTCCACCACTTTGCTATCTACGTCGCAGATATAACCCACTTCTACGTCGGGCATTTGCGCAAACATTCTAGCCAGATAAAAGCCCCGGCTGTTGGTTCCCATCACGCCTACCACAATTTTTTCGGCAGGCGAACCCTGAAAAGCAAAGAGATTCGGACCAGCAAGCAAGGCAGCTCCGGCAACGGCGGTGGTTTGCATGAATGCTCGGCGGTTAGTTGGCTTCGACATAGGTGTAAGTTTTTTATGACGTTAACCCTTTTTCAAATCATGATATTATTATACTAAAAATAAGCTCGAATGCGCCTGGCAAGTGCCAATATACCAGAATCATACTTTGTAATGGTAAAATAAGGCGTCTGCACGGCTCCAAACTGCCGACGAATGTATTCGACATTCGGAATCATACTGCCCTCAAAATCAAAGGTATTTAAATTCAGTTTTTCTTTAGTATATTTAATCACTTCCCAGATTAATAAAATCCCGGCGCCGCTATTGCGCAAATCAGGATCATCTCCGGCGATATGGAAATAGCTCGATTGCGCATCCCATATCAAATAGACGACCGAATGTACGCGTCCCCCGACATCCTGCGCCATGAAAATTTGCCGGGCTTCGTGTGCCGCCAGCGCTTCGTCGTGTCGTTGAAATGCTTCAAACGTGTAAGGAATTTTAATTTTTTGCCGATCAAAACTCATTTTATTTACTTTATAAAATAATTCGGCATCATTATTTATAACAACTTGTAAGCCCTGTTCGGCAGCTTTCTCAATATAACGACGGCGTTTACGGTGAATATTATGATATACTTCGTCTAAATCAGAAACATCCAAAAGATAAGAATACCGCGTAGTTTGTTGATAATCATTCCAATAAAATGGCAACCAATTCGTAATGTTATAATAAAAATTCTGTGTAAAAGCATCCACTTTTGGCAATTGTAATATCAGTTTTTCCATTACATCGTGCTGCTCGCTCAGGGTCAATGCATTGGCAAAAAACGGTCCCATCATTTTTACGAAATGCGGCATCGTGATATAATGAAATCCATACTTTTTTTTAATAAAATACGGTAAAACGGCGATTATTTTACTTTTTTCCTCGACAATGCAGGCATTCCATCCACCGTCATTACATACTGCATCCAAATACCAGGGGTGAACGAAGATGGGGAGCTTATTATGATGTTCGTTATAAAAGATATGATATTTTTCTTTACTCATTAAAAGTCGTTATTTGTTATCGGATAACAGTTATTGGTGAACCCCGTTAACCGATAACAAATTTACTTTTTTCTAGCAATCAACAAGCCATCGCGAATGGGCAATAGGAGATTTTCTACCCTTTCGTCGTTATTTACTTTATCATTAAAGGCGCGAATTACTTCGGTATCCGGATCTTTTTCACCGGTGACAACTTTGCCGCTCCACAGCACATTATCAATTAAAATCAAGCCGCCGGGATTTACTTTATCCAATATCATATCATAAAAAAGCGCATTTTGTTGTTTGCCGGCATCAATAAAGACGAGGTCGAAGGTGTTGGTAAAATTTGGTATAATATCTTCAGCTTTAGCAATATACAATTGAATTTTTTCCTGCAAGCCTGCTTTAGCAATGTATTTTCGGATAATATGTTCCAGCTCCCGATTCGGCTCAATGGTATGTAATAATCCACCCTCCATCAAACCCTGCGCTAAACAAATCGCTGCATAACCCGTAAAAGTGCCAATCTCCAGAATCGCCTGCGGTCGCATCAAAGTGCTGAGCAAGGTCAAAAATTGTCCTTGCAAATGCCCCGACATCATTTGCGGCGCCAGGGTTTTCAGATTCGTTTCCCGTTCAAGTTCGTAGAGCACTTCGCTTTGTGGCGTGGTGTGGGCTTCGCAGTAGGTGTGTAATAATTTGGGCGTGATATTCATAATTGATACTTATTTATTTAGTATCTATTTCTATCTGATCTAAAAAAGTACGCGGATTTATAATAGGAATGGCATTATATTCCTCTAAATCTAGTAAATCTTTATCCCCGGTAATAATAAAATCAGCTTTTACAAATTCAGCAATTTGTAAGATATGGTTATCATCTTTATCCCGACAAACTTGAGGAATTTCATTGGTTGGCGTCAAAACCGTCACTTTTTCTAGCAAGAGCATACGTACCTCATTAACAAGCGTTTGCTCTAACTCAAACTTATTCAATAACTTATCAGTTAGTTCGTCTATGATCCAGGGGGAAAGTGTTACATCTGTTTGCGTCACACAATAATCAAAAACTTTTGCAGCAAAACCTTTAAAAACAAATGCGGAAATTAACACATTTGTATCCAAAACGACTTTCATGATATTGCATTATAAATATCATCTTCATTTTGATATCCTTTTGCCTTGAATTTTTCTTCTAATTTATCCCGGAGGGTATTTAATTGATTAAAAAATAGAAAATCTTTAATTGCTTGTAATATTAATTCGTTGGTTGGCACCTTCATTTCCGCTGCTTTTGCTTCAATTTGCTTTTTAAGTTGATCCTCTATATTAATTGAAATGGAAGTCATGCTATTTTTTTTATAATGTGCATCCCTAAACCTCTTTAGAACAATTTTAAAACGTATTTTGGTTCAAAAATAACATAATCACCCTTTTATTTCAACCCTGCTAATAATTTCCTCCATCAGCGCCCGGTTTTCCTCAAAGGCAGTGGGGCTTTGGGTTTTGAAAAACAAATTAGCAATTACGCGCAAGTGTTGGACAATGCCATCGGTCATCGCAAAAAGCATATTTTGACCTTGCACGGCGATATGACGGGCAACATAGTTGGCGTGATTAATCGGTGGCGCTACGAAATCAGCCGCTTCCGTGATGCCATCAGTTGCCTGTTGCAGCATTTCCGCCAGTGGGGTGTCATCGGTCGCATCGAGTCCCATAAACATTGCAGTCATAAAAATGCTGCCATCTCCGCTGATAAAGGCATACTCGCCTTGATCGCCAACCTCTTTGACCCAGGTGTCAGGAATGTGAAAGGTGATGCCTTCGTCCACAGAAATCGGGATTAATGGATGCATAATGCTTTTTTTCTAATTTAACCATCATCCCTCACAAATGTTGTACACGGATGGTTATGATTTTAAGCTATCAACTGATTTATCATAAAAATTCATAATCCTTGTAAAAATCAGTGTCCCGCTACCATTTCAAGCGCCCATTCATGCAAGTTATACATTTTCACCACTGAAAGCACGATAGCAGTTACCAAAATCCGGTGCGCCCAGCGGGCTGCATTGGCATTTTTGGAGGCGTACACTGCGGTGACGTAGCCGCCTACGGTCTGTCCTACTGCCATCAAAACCCCCGTTTTCCAATCTATCAATCCTTGTAATTGAAAGATTAAGATTACAATGATGGTGTACAAACTTACAATCGTCACCTTGATCGCGTTGCTATCCACCAGGCTATAACGTGCCGTGAACACCATCACCACTACGAAGAAAATCCCCATACCCATTTGAATGAAACCACCGTAAAAACCCAGCGCCAGAAACATCGGAATAATCGCCCACAGCGGCAATTGTTGCGTAGTATCGGTCGCACGCAGCCAGCGTTCGGGTTTGAAGAGCACGACGAACAGCATAAATATCATCAAAAAGCGGAAAACACTCAAGAATTGCTCGTTGCTCACTTTCACCGCAACAAAAGCGCCGATGATCGCGCCGATCGAAGTAAAAATCAAAAATGCCCAACTGCGCCGAAAATCGAGCCGCCCATGCTGCCAAAAGCCAAACGCACCCGCCACACTTTGCGTGAACAAGCCAATGCGGTTGGTACCGTTCGCCAGATTGCCCGGCAAGCCGATCATTTCGGTCATGAGGGATAAAGTAATCACTGAACCATTGCCTGCCAGGGTATTAATTGCACCGGCAAAGAAACTGCCCACAATGGCAATCGTGTACTGATAAAAATCCATTACTTAGAGGGTTAATTGGTGATTATAAATTTGTAATAAGAATGGAATCTGACTCCTAATTCATTCAGAATCAGCTTTTTCGGCAGGATTTTTTATTACAAGGTAAGAATAGGATATTGCATAAAGCAGCCCAAATATAAACACTGAGTCCTATTTTCATATAAAAAACGACCCAAATAGATTTCGCGGTTCTCCGGTGTATAAAAGTAGTAAATCCGAGTCTAGCGGTTGAAAATCAAGAAGTACTCAGCATCTAAATTCTAACGTCTAATCTCTAACATCCAGAATCCTAAAAGAAAATTTTATGTAAGTCAAACATTTTAATAGTGGAAAGAATAATGACCACCACCAGCATCCGATGTGCCCAGATATTCGCTTTTGGCGAGCGTGCCGCGTAAACCGCCGTGAAATAACCGCCCAGGGTTTGCCCGATTGCCATGAATAAGCCCATACGCCAGTCAATCAAGCCGTTCCATTGAAATATAATGATTGCGATTAAAGTGTAAATGGCTACTACAACGCCTTTTACAGCATTGCTATCGGTCAGGCTAAAATGTGCGCCAAGCACCATCACCGCCAGGAAAAAAATACCCATGCCCATCTGAATAAAGCCTCCGTAAAAGCCCACCGCCAGAAACATCGGCACCGCCAACCACCAGTTGGGTTGCTTGTTGACATCGGTTTCCCGTATCCAGCGTTCGGGTTTGACCAGTAAAATCAACAACGTGACCAGCATCAGCCAGCGAAAAGCCGTGCGAAATTGTGCATCACTGATGATCGTTGCTACATAAATACCGCCGATCGCGCCCAGTGTTGTAATACCAATGTACCACCAACTCCGCGCCAATCCCAGCCGACCATTCTTGTAAAAAGCCCAGGAACCAGAGGCGCTTTGCGTAAAAATACCGACCCGATTCGTTGCATTCGCCACATTGCCCGGTAAGCCCATCAATTCGGTGAGAATCATCAGCGTCAGCGTCGAGCCATTTCCTGCCAGCACATTTACCACGCCGGCAAAAGCGCTGCCGAGCATGGCAATAATATAATAGGTAAGTTCCATGTGAATGGTGTTCTTGTGTTTTGGTGTTATGGTATTTTGGTATTTTTGTTGCGCAATATAACACCATCGCACCATAACACGCTAACACTAGGAAATTGTTTGGCACAATTCGACCAAAACGCCATTTGCACTTTTAGGATGGAAAAAGCAGACGAGCTTGTTATCCGCGCCACGCTTGGGTTCCGGGGTGAGGAGTTGAAAACCTTCGGCGGTGAGGCGCTGCATTTCGGCGTGAATATCATCCACCTCAAACGCAATATGGTGAATGCCTTCGCCACGTTTTTCAATGTATTTGGCAATGGCGCTCTCCGGCGCGGTAGCTTCGAGGAGTTCGATTTTGGCTTCGCCATTTTGAAAAAAAGCCGTCTTTACATGCTCGGAAACGACTTCTTCAATTTTATAACATTCTTTACCTAACAGCTTGGTAAACAATGCATTACTTGCTTCCAAATCTTTCACGGCAATGCCGATGTGTTCTAAACGGAGTACCATTTTGTATAATTTTTGCGGCAAGCCACAAGCTGCAAGCCGCCAGAAAACTAGCTTGCCGCTTGCGGCTTATGACTTGTTACTTTTTTAATCAATTCCATTACTACACCTTCCCGATCCATGCTTCTGATTATCAGCGCGATGAGAATAGGGATAATTGCAATATTAAACTGCTGCGGAATCCAGTTCCAGGTTAATAATAAAAGCCATAAAATGGTGGCATAAATGGCAAAACCAATGCGCAGCCACTTTGGGTTTTTCCCTTGCACGATTCCGATCGCCAGCAACAAGCATAAGGGGTTCATCCACAGCAGGTTCCAGTTGTTTTTAGTGGTGACATGGTCGGTGCCAAACCACATAAAGAGCAGGAACAAGCCGCCTAATCCCAGCACTGTGAACAGCGTCACATCAAAAATATGCTTCATCCGTTCACTGCCGGTGAAAGTTAGCACCAAAGCCAGCATAGCGACAATGACAAAAAACAGCGTCGGGTTAAAATTTATCACTGCTTCGGCAGTGCTGACCGGCATTTTTTGCACCAGGGTTTTGGTATGTTGATTTTGAATCAGCGGCTCGCCGTTCGGAAGGGTCGCTTGTACTAAATGTTGTGCTAAATATTCAGGCAAGAACATTTGATTGCGAAAGTCGGCTTTTTTATCAGCGGGCGCACCTAATATTAAATCCATGCCAAAATTCGTCCACTGCAGATGCGGCATTTTCTCGTCTAATAACTGCCGGAACGTAATTTCTTTCACCGAATCTACCTGATAATCAATGCCGTATTCTTTTTCAAATAAATCGCGGATAACGGTCGCGCAATTATTATAAAAAAAATCGTACATATAAGCCCGGTTCTCGGGTTTATAATTCCACGCTAAAAATTGTAATAATTTTTCTTCCTGGGCATTGGTAAGATTTAAGGTTTGCTCAGTTATGGATCGCCCTTCACGCACATAATAGCGAAATAGATCCTCGGTGCGATCCACGCTCAGCATATATGGCAGCTTGCCGCGCATGAACTTCCAGTAAAAATTGGGCGTGTCAAAATCAAATGTACCATAATTATATAAAATATCCTGCTCCGTGCGGTCGTCGCGTACGCGAATCGCGCTGTGCCCAAACACCGAGTACAATTCATCACCCGGTGAGCCGGTTATTAAGCTAATGGTAATATCATTATCCAAATCATTTACCTGCGCAAAAGAAATTTGCCAGGATATTAAGAAGAGTATAATAAAAATATAATTTCTCATAAGTTATGATGCTAGTACGTTCGAATGTTTAAACACAACCCCGGTGCATGGGGAAAGTTAGACACATAGCCTAATTTAGTCATCCCTCTACGCTCATCCTTCTACCCTCTATCATTTTCATATACCGCAAAAACACGCCCCAAGCCATGATCACACTGATAATAAACCCTACTTTCCCATCGCGAAAACCTTGTTGGAAGAAAAAATGTTTCAAAAATCGAAAAAAAGGTTTTGCAAAAAGGTGGAAATAAGTAACACTTGGCGTTTTTTTTGCATAATCCTGCGCCGCCCAGTCTCCATAACGTTCCATTTTCGCCAAAAAGTGTCTTGAATCTCGAAACGTATAATGTTCCAGCTTATTTTTTAATCGCCCTACCCTTAACCCTTGAATTTCAATTTCTTCGTGCACCTGTTTATCATTGTAACGGCATTTTTTCTGAAAGAAACGCACCACCGCATCGCCCTGCCAGCCGGAGTAATTAATTTTTTGCCCCATAAAATAATTCTGCCGCCCAATCCAAAACGCATCATACGGAATCTCCGGCTGCGCCAACCATTGCTGCACTTCATTTTTTAAGCCAGGCGTCACGCGTTCATCAGCATCCAATAATAAAATCCAATCATATGATACCTGCGGAATTGCCCAATTTTTCTGATCAGCCGGACCGGTATAATTTCGCTGTAATATTTTTACTTTATTACTAAATGATTGTGCAATTTCTACCGTATTATCGGTACTAAATGAATCTATAATGATAATTTCATCGGCCCAGGCGACGGATTCCAGCGCCGCGCGGATGTTGTGCGATTCGTTATACGTGGTTATTATGATGCTTAATGGTTTCAAGTTCAATTGTACACTGATGATTATGAATTTTAAGATTTGGACTGATTTTTAATCATGATCTTAATAATCTGTGTCCCATTTTATTCATTTCCATTAAAAAACGGATGCCCATGACCGCAAACATGACATAAATCGCCGTTCCCAGTTGCGTTTCCAGCGTTTGTTCGACGATAAATGATACAATCATTATTACATGAAAGCCACCAATGAGTAAATATTGCCAGGCATTTTGATAAAAAAATGGTTGTAATGTTGCCCAGATAAATAATAATAAGCCAATAATGCCCGTCGCGGCATAAAACAGTACATATTCACTTTGCGGCATGTAAATTTCCTGTAATAATGCCGGATAATGTTTGGCTAAATAAGCTTTGGTTTCGTCTTTCATATCGCCAAAACCCACGCCCAGCAAGAGGTTGGCATTGCCCAGATCAATCCCGGCTTTAATGGTGGCCAGTCGGTACGAATCGGATAAGACTGCCAGGTCCTCCCCGCGTTGGAATTGATTGATACTCCAACGCATATAATTATATTTATTCCATAATGTAGGCACAAAACGCACTGCTAAAATACCACCGATGATTAATAATCCGGCAAGACTGGCACCTAAGATATAACGTTTGCTGCGAATAATTAAGTAAATAATTAAATAAACTGCCACGGCATATAATGAAACCAAACCACTGCGCACTGCCAGTATATGAATGTAAATAAATAAAAATATCGTAGCGCCCAGCAATAGCCAGCGTTCTGCCGGAAATTTGATATAATAATTTTCATAAAATAGCCAGCCACCGATTATAATACAATACGCCACGATTAAGCTAAACCGGATGTGCATCACCGGGGTGTAAAGCACGTGTCCTTGCTTGTATGCCTCGGTCATTTGCTCAAAATTCAGTAAATACAGGCTTAGTGAATAGATGCAAATCACAACCGTGAGCCAGAAAAACACGGATAAAATCGGATAGTAAATATTTTTATCAAATTTTGGAATGGCAATAATGGCAAAAGGCATTAATAAAAATGGGAACTTCATTTGTAAGCGATTCAACAGCCAATCGGTATTTTCTGACCATAAACCGCTTAATAAAACGATAAAAAATATAATAGTGAGTGCAATAAGGGCGCGATTTTGTATAAATATTTTAAAGTTAGATGTAATATTCTTATTAAAAACGCCATTGGCTGTCAGCACCATCATACCGATACTCGTCCAGGCATCTGCGGAGATGACCATGGACACCAGCACCATCAGGATACCGAAAATGCCTACGGATTGATGATTGAGCCATTTACGATTTATCATTTACTATTTACATTTCCATACGCCACAAAATAAGGATTTGCCAACGATTCTTTATTATAGCGCATCGGCAGCTTAGTTTCCCAGTCAATAACCTTGCCGCCCGCTTCTTCCAGAATCAATTGTGCCGGGCAGGTGTCCCACTCGCTGGTGCCGCCCATGCGCGGATAGAGGTGCGCCTCGCCTTTTGCCAGCATTAAAAACTTGATAACGCTGCCTTTTGACAATAAATTCGGTTGCCGAAATTGTTTAATAAATTCAGCGGTTTCAGCATTCATGTGCGAGCGGGAATACAACACATTCAAACCAACATCATCCAAGTGAAACGGGGCAGCCTGGAGTTGTACCTGTTCGCCCTGGCGTTCCAGGTAGGCACCTCCGCCTTCCACTGCCCAAAACAATTCGTCCGTCACCGGTACATATACCACGCCAATAATCGGTCGGTCGTGCTCCAACAAAGCAATGTTGACAGCAAATTCTCCATTGCGTTTTAAAAATTCTTTGGTGCCATCGAGCGGATCTACCATCCAAAAATGCTCATATTGACAGCGCTCTTCATAAGCGACCAATTTACTCTCCTCCGAAATAATCGGGAATTTCACACTCAATTGTACCAAGCCACTGGTAATAATATCATTGGAGGCTTTATCGGCTAAAGTCAGCGGCGAAGCATCTGATTTCAACTCCACCGGCATTTCATCGACATTCGCATACACGCTCAGGATAGCAGCACCGGCGCGGCGGGCAATCTGGGCAACTTCGCCCGCTAATTTGATTTTGTCCATTGGTCAAGGAGGAATTTTCAATTTCCTGTGCAAAAGTAGCTTGACACCGGCGAAGTTCAAAATTGTCACAATCAAAGATTACTACAATTCACAAATGTCCACCGCGCCAGCGCTTAAATTGTTGCAAGCACCAATAAAAAAGGCTATTTTTACGGGCATCCCGATCACATTCAAAACCGAATCGCACATGAAAAATGTACTTTTTTTATTTGTTATAACCATTGCTACGGCTTTCGCACCTGCCACACCGCGGCAAAATATGCTCGTTGGCGCGTGGCGCAGCCAAACTACCATCAACGGTACTGCAATGACGCAGGTGCTTCTTTTCAGCAACGGCTATTTTTCTTCCACCTTGTACCACAGCAAAGACGGCGCTTTTTTTCAAACTGTAGGCGGAAGTTTTACCGTAGAAAACGGCATGTTGACGCTTCATTATGAATTCAATAGCTCCGATAGTACCAAAGTAGGCACGACCGACAGCGGCAAACTGGAAATCAAAGGCAATGTGCTTCAGATAAAGGGGGGCAATGGCAATCAATTCAAGGGCGAAGCGCTCGATGCCGGCATCACCACCGATCTGACCGGCGCCTGGCTCATGGCAGGTCGCAAACAAAATGACCAAATCACCCGGCGCGATACCTCTACCCCGCGCAAAACCATGAAACTCCTCAGCGGCAAGCGCTTCCAATGGATCGCCTATAATACCGAAACCAAGCAATTTATGGGCACCGGTGGCGGCACTTACACCGCTGAAAACGGCGTTTACACGGAAAATCTGGAATTCTTCTCCCGCGACAACAAGCGCGTAGGCATGAAACTTGAATTTAATTACGAGGTGCAGGGCAACGACTGGCACCACAGCGGCAAAAGCAGTGCCGGCGAACCAATGTACGAAATCTGGGCAAAGAGAGACCTGGAAAATAAGTAACCGAGCGACCAAGTGAATAATCGCCTCGGCGCTTACGCGAAAAGCCTGTAAGATAGTAAAAATCTTACAGGCTTTTTTATTGCCCCACCGTGCGCTGCGATGGTGCTATTCGTAATGGTGAAAGCTAAATTATGCTTGGTTAATAATCTTGAATGTAATATTTAGCGTCAATATTATAAAACTCGAGTTTGCTTGGTCTGGCATCTGGCATCTAAAAATCTGGCATCTTTAATACGGATCCACATCCACATTCACCCGAATCGTCGAAAATCCATCCGTCGTTTGTAATGCTTCAATGGCTTCTAATAATGTTTCTTTCGCAAATGTAATTTTTTTGGAATCACGCTCCATTTTTATCATAAAATCGAGGAGGAAATAGCTGCGCACGCGCGCGACGTAGGGCACAGCCGGACCGATGACCCACTCGCCGAGCTTTTCGCGGAGGAGTTTGCCGAAGATTTTCGCGCCGTCGTTGAGCACTTCGGGCTTTTTGTGCTTGAGCGTGAGGCGAATCAGGCGTGTGTAAGGCGGATATTTAAATTGATAACGTTCCTGAATTTCGCGTAAATAAAAACTTTGAAAATCGTGGCGCAGCACCTCGCCGAGCACGGGACTGGCGGTATTATGTGCCTGTATAATCACTTTGCCGCGCTTGTGCTTGCGCCCGGCGCGACCGCTCACCTGGGTAATGAGTTGAAACGCGCGTTCACTGGCGCGAAAATCAGGAAATTGTAATAACTGATCGGCACTTAAAACCCCGACAATCCCGACATTATCAAAATCCAAACCCTTCGTAACCATCTGTGTACCAACGAGTATATCAATGCGGCGTTCTTCAAAATCGTTAATAATCTGCCCATGGGCATTTTTGCTGCGCACGGTGTCGAGGTCCATCCGCGCAATTTTAGCATCGGGTAAATAAATTTTTAATTCATCTTCAATTTTTTCGGTGCCGAAACCTTGTAGCGTGAGTTGTTTGTTACCACAAGCAGGGCAAGCCTTGGGCAATTGCGACTGATACCCGCAATAATGACATTTTAAAATATGCTGAAACTTATGATACGTCAAGCTTACATCGCAGTGAATACATTCCGAATGCCAGCCGCAAGTATTACATCGGTAAGTCGGGGCATAGCCGCGCCGGTTTTGAAATAAAATGGCTTGTTCTTTACGTTCCAGCGCCGATTTTAATTCATCAATTAATGTTGTTGTAAAATGCGATTGTAATTTCCGTTCTTTTAATTCCTGTTTTACATCAGCAACGATAGGTTCGGGCATTTCCAAGCCACCAAAGCGTTCCGGCATTTCTACCAGTGCATATTTACCTGTTTTTGCATTATAATACGATTCAATGGAAGGCGTAGCGGTGCCCAATATTACATTGGCACTAAATAAATTCGCTAAATAAATCGCCGCGTCGCGCCCATTATAGCGTGGATTCGGATCATTTTGTTTATAGGAAGGATCATGTTCTTCATCCACTATAATTAATTTCAAATTGGTAAATGGCATAAACATCGCCGAGCGGGCGCCGAGCATAATGGGCTTGCCATGTAATACATTTTTCCATAATTCGACGCGCTCATTGCTATTCAAACGCGAATGATACACGGCAATATCATCACCAAATACTTTTTGTAACCGGCTGACAATCTGCGTTGTAAGCGCAATTTCCGGCAAGAGATATAATACTTGTTTACCGCGTGCAATGGCTTCCCGCATCAATTCGATAAATACCCGCGTTTTACCGCTGCCCGTTACTCCATGTAATAACACGACTTTATTTTCATCAAATCCCGCAGCAATTTGGGATAAGGCTTGCTCCTGCTGCGTGGAAAGCTCATCACTGTCAATCGTTTCTTCTTCATAACCGCCGAGGCGACTCACTTCATGATCATATAATTCAAAAATGCCTTTTTTAACCAATTCATTAATAATATTGGATTCTACTTTAGCCGCATCATAAATTTGTTGTTTTAATATAATATTGTGCTTTTTTGACAATTGTATAAAAGCCATTAAAGCTTCCGCTTGCCTATTGGCGCGATTTAATTTATCAAAGGCTTCCTGCAAGAATTCCGGTTGGTCGTAAGGCGCTTGCAAACGCACGCAGGACACGGTTTTCGGAGCGTACTTTGTTTTTAAATCTTCGCGTAAGTAAATAACTTTCTTTTCTAATAATGTTTTTATTAAAGGATAAACCGTTTTTTGATTCAATATTTTACGTATATCATCAATCGAAATTTCTTCCTGGTTTTGTAATGCTTCTATAATAATTTGCGCTTTATGATTCAAATCGGTTAAATCACCATCAAAAACCGGACTTAAAGATATAATGGTTTCACTCGATAATTTCAAATTAGAAGGTAAGGCTGCGTGCATCACTTCACCAATGCTACAGCAGTAGTATTTTGCCAGCCATTGCCACAGATATAATTGTTCAATATTTATAAGTGCTTCTTCATCAAGTACTGCGGAGATCGCTTTGGGACGATAGCCCTCCGGCGGATTAGAATGAACTTCGGTGACTAAACCCGTATAAAGTCGCTGCTGCCCAAACTGTACCTCTACGCGCACGCCAAATTTTACTTCATTGATCCATTCTTCGGGTACATAATAAGTATATAATTTCGGCACCGCCATCGGCAGGATGACAGTGACGTAGGTGTTGGTGTTCTGAATGTCGTGAAAATGCGTTTTTTGTTGAGCGTCAGTCATAAATGCAAATTTACAAAGCGTGACATCGCGCCTCAACGCACTGATTTTTTATTGGTTTTCAGTTGATTTGACTTGGCTATGATGAGTATTTTTGACTTTGTTACTTTTTGGCATTGCCCCAAAAAGTAACCAAAAAAGTCTAGTTCGTTAAACTCGCTCCGCTCAAACACTAACGAACGGCAGCCGCCACACCAAGTATTTCAAATCATATAAGTATAAAACAATAAATGATTATTTCATTTTTTTAATAAAACGCCAGTGCATTTTGGCAGAACGCTACACTTTAATAAACCCGAAAGTATAAATTTTTTGTTTAAAAGGTGAAATTTTTTGTTTGAAATTTTAGGATTTGCTGCTTTCCGACCAACATTTTATTAATCGCAGCGGATAGGATGCGGTAGAAAATGAAGATATTATAAAATCACCAAGGGCAGGGTTCAGATCACTAAAATCCCCAGGTCAGGCCCGCGCTCAATCCGGCGGAATAGCTGGAAGATTGCACAAAGCGATTGGCAGATTGATTGCTCAATGAACCGATTAAAGTCGGGCTTACATTTACACTTAAATTCGGCGTTACATCATAAGCAAGACCGACTTGTAATAAATAATCAAGTGATAACTGATTGATATACAAGGGTTCGTTGCGAAGCGGCTGATTCGGTTGAGGTCTGAAATTAATATTATTAGAATGAATATTGGTAATATTAAAATCATTCTCCAGTAAAAAATTGGTCAGCACACCGCCCTTGGCATTGAGATGCAATTTGTTATTCCCGATTTGATAATTGAGCAATAATGGAATGCTTAAATACGTAAGAGACTGGTTGGCAGTAATTTCCAGCGCAATTTCTTCCTCTTCAGGTGTAGCTAAAGCCGTATTTTCAACGCTGATTGCCAGGGCAACCGTGCCGCTGGGCGTGTTGAGATCGTATTCAAACTGACAGTCGCGCGGACCACCCTGGGGCGGCAGTTTCCGCTCATGGAATTTAAATTTGGGCTGATGCGTAGCCGTGGAAGCACTGCTGCGATATAATAATCCAGCTTCCAGGCTTAATTGCTTACCAATTTTATTACCGATATTTACACCAAATGCAAGCGTATTACCTTGATTTACATCGGGTTGATTGAATTCTTTGCGATTGTGCGGCGGCATCGGACGGGGATCATTTATTTTAATTTTACTCCAGTTTTTCATCGCCATTGCCTGCACCCCTGCATAAAATCCCGTTTTGGTACGCGCGCGCTGAATCGGCAACTCCAGTGCCGGTGGAATGGTTATAATTTCCTGATTTTTAGTAAATAAAATCTGATTTTCTTTAGTAGCTAAGTGAATTACATTAAAATCATTTACCGTAGCTCCATTCGCAACCGCCGGTAACGAGGCTCCTTGCAAAGGTGCGCCGACGGCTGGAATAGAGGATGGGGAGTGGATTGTTTTATTTAGTAATGGGGGATTGGATTGATTTATAGGAGACGCTACGATAAAATTGGCATTATTTTTATGATATGTATTGGTTGATCCATTCGCAAGTTGTGTTGGATGAATAGGCGTTGTTGATTGTTTATTGGCTGCAATTTGCATTACATCCTTACTTTTCTCCTTCAATTTTACATTATTATTCATTCCATCATTATTCACTCCTTCATTACTCATTCCTTCATTATTCATTCCTTCATTATTCATTACATCCCCCTTCCCATTTTCAATGCTCGCTTGCGGAATATCCATTGATGTATCCTGCTGATTATGTTGGAGTTGCTCCTGTTTTTGCAATGCTTTAATCTCCGTTTGCTGCGCTTCGACCGAGCGATTGATATAATCTAATCTTTGATTAAAATGAATAACATAGTAAATAACTAACCCGGTGAGCAACGCCGCTGCTGCGCCTATCCACACCTGATAAGGTAGTCGCCACACCCAGCGCCCGGCTGGCGGGGCTTTCACATCAGCAGCAATGCGCTCCCACATCTCCTCCGAAGGCGATTCTGCATACGATTCAAAAGCATGTTGCAGAAAAGATTCGAGATTATCACCGGGTATATTTTCTTTCATAATGTACCTTATCTTTTAAAAAATGTAATAAAACCGGGGATTATGATATTATTATTAGCAAATTAGCACATTGACTTAAACACTTTACACAACCCAAATAACAATTAACAATACTTCCTTATTTACTCGGTCAGGCTTTTTTCGATCATGTTTTTCATCAGTTTTTTAGCGCGATTGAGTTGTGATTTGGACGTTCCGACACTGATATTTAATTCTTTGGCAATTTGCTGATGCGAATACCCTTCCAGCACATATAAATTGAGCACCGTACGAAACCCGGCGGGCAATTGCTGCATGAGTCGGATCAGGTTTTTGGCGGTATGCTCCTCAAACAGCAGTTCGTCCGTTTCGTCTTCTACATCATAATTCTTTAATTCAACGGTTTGAAATAAATTTTTCTGCCTGCGAATATGCTGCAATGCCACATTCAAAATCACTTTGCGCACCCAGCCTTCCAGATTCCCGACGCCTTTATATTGATGCAAATCGCGAAAAACCGTTACAAAGCCTTCCTGCAACAAATCTTCGGCGTCCTCGCGCGAGTTGGCATAACGCAGACATAAAACAAACATTTTATCTTTAAAACGTTCGTACAGTTGCCGTTGTGCAGCAGTGTTCCCCTTCTTACAGGCTTCCAGGATGTGTTGCCAGTCGTTCGTCATGCAAGGATTTAGGAGCTTAATTCGCTACTATAGGAGGTGATAAAATGGGCAAAAAGGTTGCATTCTATTAAGAAAAAATGTCAGCCTTTTTTACTGTCAAAAAAATTAGAGATCATTTCCGCATTTTTCCAGCGGTGTAAAAAGAAAAAAAAATTTAAAAATTTTGGTGCAACCTTTTCCCACCCCCCTTCACCTATGTGGTAAAAGGACGCGCTGATTTGCGCAGACAATTTGTACCAAATTTGCAATGATAGGGCGTAAACATATAAGTATTATACAATTGAAGATCAACTATTTAACCAACACTCAATACGCCATTATCGATTAAAAATGGTATTAGCTTAAAAACCCGCTCTGCACATTCATTTTGGATGGCTTGGATTGAAAATATCCTTTTCCGGTACAGAAGTGCCGGCAAAAGCAGGGCAGGTTATTTTATTATAAATCAAGTAAAATATTAATCAAACATTTATAACCATCAAAAAAATCATGATTATGGTAAAAGGATTTGTAAAGATTTCCTGGTTGTTTTTAATCGGATTATTACCATTATTAAACGCTTGTAATGAAGAAGACGCCACTACCACCAACGATGAAACGACGAACTACGTAGAAGATGCCCTGTTGGAAATTCGCGACAGCACGAATGTGGGTCCTGAACATTGCTATGAATTGGTTTTCCCGGTGACGCTACAATTGCCCGACGAAACGACCGTAGAGATTGACTCTTTTGGCGAATTGAGAACGGTACTGCGCGACTGGAAAGCAGCCAACCCCGATAGCGACGAGCGCCCGACCCTGGTATTTCCGATTGAACTCATCAACAGCGACGGCGAAGTCATCACCGTAGAAAACGCCGCAGCCCTGAAAGCATTGCGCGAAGCTTGCCCCTTCCCCGGCGGTCCACGTGGTCCGCGCGGACCGAGAGGTGGACACGGCGGCGGACACGGACGTCCGGGCGGCGATCACGGTGGCAATGGCGGCGCTTGTGCTTGCTTTGAAATCGTATTCCCCGTAACCATTGCCTTCCCGGATAATACCACCCAGGAAGTTGCCGGCCGCAAAGCCCTGCGCGATGCAGCCCGTGCTTGGCGTGCGGCGAACCCCGGCGTGCAAGGCAGACCGGAACTGGTCTTCCCGATCACGGTAAAACTCGAAGACGGCACTACTCAGGAAGTAGCCGACGCAGCTGCCTTAAAAGCCTTGAAGGAAAACTGTGCAACTACCGGGAACTAAACAACAATGTCCGAGAACCGCTTTTCGTACAGCAGCAGTTTTAGGAGTCTGGATGCCGGGTCGGGAAAGCCCGGCATTTTTTTGCCTGCTTACCACTGCTCATTCGAGTATTTTATAATCCAATTGGAGTATCAGAGAACCTAATTCGACTCTTTTATAATCCAATTGGAGTATCAGAACATCCAATTCGACTCTTTTATAATCCAATTCGAGTATCAGAACATCCAATTCGAGTATTTTATAATCTAATTCGAGTATCTGAGCATCCAATTCGACTCTTTTAGAATCCAATTTGGGTATCGGAGCATCTAATTCGAGTATTTTATAATCTAATTCGAGTATCGGAGAGTCCAATTCGACTCTTTTATAATCCAATTTGATTCTCTTATAATCCAATTTGGGTATCGGAGATACTAATTCGAATAGAGAAAGTTCTTAAACTTACCGAGCTAATCGCCGATGCCTTTTGAGCTATTGCGCAGGGTATTATTTGGCAAGCAGTTGCTGGCGGGGCATTTGGCGGTAGATTTTGCCATCGAGTTGGCAACCGCCTTTCGCATGAAAGGCATTATTTGCCTGAATAGTGGGGTCAGTTGGGTCAGCATTGAAGTTGCTTTTTCCCCATTGTTTAAAGAAAAAAGGCGTGTGCGTTCTTTCGCATTCTGTTTTGATAAAATCAACCCATTCTTTCTTAATAGGACGAGCTTTCGGACCACTTTCACCACCTACAATAACCCAATCAATATTTTCTAAATACATTGTTTTAACTGGGCGAATCAGCGGTTCAATCGATAAAAATTTTGTTTTTGCGCCAGAAGCAATTAAATGTGGAATGCGTTTCGTCATTAATTCGCTTTCCACCGAAACACCCATCCAAATATTGTCCGTCCAGGTCAAAAAAGGCGACAACTCTGCCAAACGCGCTGCACGTTTTGTCAAAACCTGATAAATATGAGGCGTTCGGTTCATTACCTCAAAAACCTGTTGGATGTATTCCAATGGCACATCTTCATGGAATAAATCGCTCATCGAATTGACGAAAACGACTTTCGGCTTTTTCCAGGAAAACGGCACACTCAATGCCTGCGGTGCCAGCGTCACCTCAAATCCATTTCGATACTGCTCCACGCCCATTGCCATCAGGCGTTTTGCCATGCGCTCGGCGTAGCAATACTTACAGCCCGGCGATACCTTCGTGCAGCCCGTCACCGGATTCCACGTCACTTCTGTCCATTCTATCGAGGATTGGGATGCCATTGTTATAATTTCTTATCAATAATTTGGTCAGCTATTTTCACTCCGACTTCAACCTGTGATGCCATAAGAAAATGAAACATAACTGAACCTTTACTATTCATCATAGGATATGGCTTCGATACATATTTCCAAATTGTTTTAAGTTGCTTTATATACAAACCAATAATTTTATTGATTGCGTTATTAATAGAGTTGCGTCCATGTAAATAGTTGAAAATCAAAGTTGATTAAATTTGGGGTAAAAAAAGGAGCATGAGCCTACATTATAAAGCTATAAAAGAGGATCGACAATGGCGAGCGACCATT
>JBKBWT010000058.1:0-20567 GCA_046314415.1 Saprospiraceae bacterium | reverse complement strand
TGTCAGGTTTTTGAAAACCTGACACGTCTTGAATATTTACTTCACCCGTGGTATCAAAAACAACTCCGTTTGCCGCCCGTCAATGTAGCGCACGGTTTTTCCATCAAAAAAGGCATTTTCCTCCATTTTCATCAGGAAATTCCAGTCATCGAGGAAATTACGCGCATTTAATTCAATAGAATAAGCCGTATTTGGATTCATTTTATAATCGCCGGTAAAAGGCACGCCCTCCTGCCGATCCCACAGCCCGATGGTCGGTCCCGCCGCATGTCCATGCATACCAATGGGATGTGTATAAATAGAAGGTGATATATCTTCCGATTTGGCTTTAGCGATAGCTGCCGCAAGAATATCATTACCACTTCGTCCTGTTTTAAATTCATCGGTCAAAATATCCATAAGGCGCAGGGCTTGCTTGTGTGCATTCACGAGCAAGGTGGGCGCTGCTTGCTCGCCGGGACGCAGGATGTACGCATTCTCCTGACAGTCGGTATTCAGTCCAAGATAAGTAATACCAAAATCACAATGTAATAAATCGCCCGGCATGATGACACTCTCGCCCGGTCGCTGCGCAAAACTCGATTGACTATTGCCACTTGGACGCTGCACATCCACCGACGGGTGAAACCAATTCACCAAGCCCAATTCCGCCGAGCGCTGCCGGAAATACCACACTACATCCTCCGTTGTTGTTACACCAGGTGTAATAATTTTCTCCGAAAAAGCCTCTTTTATGATATCATGTGTAATGCGCATGGCTTGCTCATATAATACCATTTCGTCTGCCGTGCGCGTTTCGAGCCAGCCCACTGCGAGATTTTCCGCCGAAACCACCCGATTATGATATTTTTTATCTAAATATTTCATTAATTGATCATAATGATAGGAAGAAAGCCCATCGGCGTGCCCAAAATGCTCGGCTTTATTAATCGCAATTTTCTTCGGATTCCGTTCCTCGATTAAAGTTTTTAGCTGCTGCCACTGGTCGGGCTGCCGGTCAGGATTCCAGGCGCTTTTGAACAACTCCCCCGCCGCGTAACGCGCCACCGCCAAGCCTTCCAGCGTTTTTCCATTGTCATAAATCAGCAGCATCGTGGTGCGCCGCGCCGAGAGCCAGGTCGCCGGTAAAAAAGTCTTCAAAACCGCGTCTTCATTATATTCCCGCGCAATAATCACCCACATGTCAATGCCCTCGCGGCGCATGATTTCCGGCAAAACCTTTTCAAAACGCGCCTTCAGCATTTGATCGCGCACTGCTGCCTGCTCGCGCTGGGTGAGGATATGCGGCACTTGTGCTTGCAGAGCGTTGAGATTGAGGATTAAGAGAACGCTCACACTTAAACTTAAGCTTAAGCTTAATCTCAGTCTTAATCTTAAGCTGAGTACTGTATGAAGTTTTTTCATGGATCAAGGTGTTTTTGGGGAAAGATAAGAGGAATTTAGAAAGTAAATAATCAGAGTTTAAAAGGAATTAAAAATTTGTCCTAACAATTTGTCTTCGCATCAAAAATTTAACAATCTGCAGTTCAAAATTCACCTATCTTGCAGCATAAAACGCTGAAATTCCATTTGAAAATATAATCACCATGAATAAAAGACTTTACCTCATTGGGTTATTCTTATGCCTCGTCGGTACGATTTTTGCACAAAGGCCTCCTAAAGTTTTTGAAAACAATAATACAATAGACATTCCTGATATTGGTGCTGCTTCAAATTTATATCCTTCTGTAATTGAAGTAAGTGGAGTGGCGCAGCGCTTATCGTTTATTCGGGTGAGCCTTTATGATGTGCTTCATTACACAGGTAGTGCGGAATTGGATATTCTACTTGAGACACCCAATGGCACGCGGGTAGTACTGGCTTCCGATTTAGATTTTTCATTATATTATCTCTTTGCATATGAAATTAGTTTTAGTACCAATAGTAACCTGGAATTAACGGCTGCTTCTTATAATCCATTTGGCAATGTAGATTATAAACCCGGGAACAAAGCACCCAATCCTGATAACTTTCCTATTGTTGGTAATATTGACCAACCAAACCCTACGCTTTCAGGCTTAGAAAATATAAATCCGAATGGAATATGGAAATTATATGTAGTTGGTGATTCTTTAGATGGATATGGCGGCAACATTCGTTCTGGTTGGAGTATTTCGTTTTTTGAGGACTTGCCGATCTGTTCGCCACCTACTTTTCCTACTTTACAAACGGTCAGCGATTCCAACGTAGTAGTTAATCTTGCTGCTGGAACAGCAGCATTGAATTGGGAAGTAGCGTATGGCATTGCCCCATTTGCACCAACCGCAGAGGCAGATACGGCGAATTTGAAAAATTTACAACCAGGTAATCTTACTATTCATAATTTAACTCCGCAAAAAAATTATCAACTATACATTCGGTCTGTCTGCGCCGATTCCATTGGCAAAAGTAAGTGGGTAGGTCCGCTCAATTTTACTACCCGATTTTATCCGTGTAAATATGCCAGGTCTATTAATCTATGCGAGCGAGTGGTTGCTCCGACCGATCTTATTACAGGTTATAAAATTGATGCTTGTGTTACAACTTATGATTATAATCAACAATTGTATCGTTTTTTTAAACCGCTTACAACCAGTGAATATTGGATCAGGCACAGTGGTACATTGGAGGGTGTTTATTATAGCAATGTAAATAACAATTGCGAAACATTACAATGGCGTTGCGGCTTGAGAAATGTGGAGGGGCACTTTTCATTGGGTACATTATCAAAAGATTCTACTTACATCATTATGTTTGATTCTTATCTTGGTGGACATTATGATTTTAATATAACCGCTTGTCCTGCACCGAATATTGCGCTGAAAAAAGTCACCGCCGGACCTTTTTGGAGTGTACTCAAATTTGAAGCAGGATATGAGACGAAATTAAGCGGTAAATTTGACATTTTTTATACGACTGATGCTACAGTAATCCCCGATTTCTTTACATCGCCTACTCAATCCGCACTAAATATTACCGATGGCGAAGTAAAATTATCTCAATTAACGCCTAATACCACTTATCAATTTTACATCCGTTCCGCTTGTGAAAATGGCAATGGTGGTTGCTGGCAAGGTCCTTTTGTTTTTAAAACAGAGCCTTACTGCGGTGATCTAGATTTTGAATCTACCGGCAATATTACCTCTTCTTTTGTAGAAGTAAAATGGAAAAGTGAACCAGGTATAGATTGGCAATTTTTATATCGGCGGCGTTCGGACCTGCCTCCTGTATTGCCCCCTGATCCTTGGAATCATGATTTTCAAATTTTGGATATACATTCAACAACCGATACATTTAGTGTCACTTTTCACGGATTGAATGGCAATTCCGAGTATGAAATCTATGCCCAAGCTTCTTGTGGCACCTCCAATCAGCCTTTTCAAGGACCTTTTTACATTCAAACCAATGCGCTTTGTTTTGCGGAGGTGTTTGATTTATACTGCGAGCAACGCGTATATTATTCCTTCAATGAACAAGATCAAACTCCTGTACTTGCTAAAGTGGGCGGATGTGGTGCAAGGATTAATGAGCGATTATACCGTTTTAAATCACCGGGAGGCTTACTGACGATACAATTACCAGCTGCTGGAGGAAATGATTATTCAAATCTAGGGTTTTATATAAAAAGCGCCTCTTCTTTATGCGATGTATATGGCTGGAATCCAATGGCTTGCAGAAATGCTACAGATACCAGACAAATAGAATTATTTGTTTACACACAAAAAGATTCTACTTACTACTTGTTGCTTCAGGGAGGCGGTGTAAGAGAATATAATGGCTACTACGAATTTTATATACAAGGCTGCGAAAATGCCTGCAAAACGCCTCAAAATATAACGGTTTCCAATCTTACCTCTACTTCCGCTACATTGAATTGGGCACCGAGTGAAAATGAAAATCGCTGGGAAATACAATTCAATGGCGGGGAGAATGACACGAGTACTGTGATTTTAGAAGGTACTAACTCATTCATTCCGAATGAGTTACTTCCTAGTACAACCTATCAGGTACAAATCAGAAGCTTGTGTGGTAATGGGGGGCACAGTGCCTGGGCTACCACTCAATTTACTACTTCCAATGCCTTTAATATTTCATTAGCGGGCAAATTTAATCACAATCACCCATTCTTTGTACGTCCGGGCGGTGAAGCACTGCAGGCTTACTTTTATGAGCAAATTAATTTTTCAGTTGCGAATGCCGGCTCCTATCATTTAGAAGCTAATGTAAAGAATGGCGGCGGAAATTATTTATTATTATATGAAGCGCCATTTGATAAAGATTTTCCTAATAGGAATCTAATTACATCCAAAGTAAGCTCAAGTGAACGCGATAAGGCAATTCTTGATATAACATTACAACCTGGTAAAGAATATGTGCTGATTGCTACCACCAAAAACCCTATGGATATTGACTTCCCAGAGTCTTCTTCCAAAATTTTAATTACTGGAAATTCACCTGTTCATTTTATCAGCGGCAAGTTTAATGGCTTAGCGCCAGGACCTTACGGAACGGTTGCTCCGCTAAATGGAAATGAAATTAAAGCAGATTATTTATGTATTGATAAAAACAATTGGATGCATTTTTATAATAAAGGAGCGGATACCACATCTTTATATGATGATGAATTGGTTCTTTCGATAGAATATTATTATAATTTTTACCTTTATTCTTATGTAAAAGATAGCATGCCTCGCATAAATGGCTTTCCGGGCGCCAGCAAATTGACCAATCCACCAGCGAATTATGTCATAAATCCTACCGGTTGGTTTGTCATGAATCGTTTTTGGGATTATCCGGTCACCAATTTTCTTCAACCTGACCGCCCCTTAAAAGTTCGTTTTTATTTTACCCATCAGGATTTCACTGCATTACAAGATACTATTGCTGCAAATGGTGGTAATGCCCCACAACAAGTGAAAGATATTTACTTTTATAAAATTAACGATTATAACAATATTTACGACCCGAATCCTGCGCTCGGTCACACAGGCGTACCCGCTGCTACTGCTTTCGACCAGGATGGCTATTGGGAGTATGCGCCCGGCGATAGCGCAAGCACACAAACCTGGGCATTGGGACGCTATAATGAAGATTATTATGCAGAAATGGTTGTAAAACGCTTCAGTGGCGGCGGCGGAGGGCTTGCAGGTAACTACGGTGGCGGAGCGCTTACAGGTACAGATTTTATTTCAACAAATAATGATTGGAATATTTATCCGAATCCTTTTAGTAATTCCATTACTATTGAATCTAAAAATGAAAATAATTTTCTTCAAAGTGTAAAAATTGCAGACGCTTCAGGTAAAATTATTTACCAAAAAGAAAACTTATTGGAAATCGGTAAAATTAGCATTGATTTACCGAATGTTCCTATAGGATTTTATTTTCTATTGCTAGAATCTGGAGATTCAAAGCAGATATTTAAATTAATTAAAAAGTAATATTTATTTTAATAAAGCTTTAACAATCATTTCCCATTCCTCTTCCAGCGTCCTATTGGGTCGGGTTTTCCCGGCGCGGCGGTACCAGTAGTCGGCATTCCATTGGTCGCCTTCTTTGCGGTGGAGGTAGGCGTGTACCCAAGCACCGTCGGGCGTTTCGATGTTTTGGGTGATGTCGTGCGCGCGTTCCCAATCGCCGTGGGCATCGTGCCAGAGGGCTTGGAGGAGCGGAGGGAATTTACTGATATCCTTATTATTTTTAAAATCGTGTAATGTCATTTATCATATTTTATTAAAAATTAAACATTCAACATTTATCATTATAAATCACACCGCCTTTTTCCAATCATATTCCCAACGATCTGCCTTCAAATCCAGATACCGGATATCGAGCACCCAGTCCATTTGTATCATGGGCAAAGCCGCTTGAATACTATCATATTCCGACAATGGCGGCACCATAAACATATCCTGAAACGCTTCCTGTTCGGGGTGCTCCTGCTCAAAAAAAGCGTCGATCAATTCACAAAAACGATTATAAGATGAGAGGAGACAAAGGTGCGCGGGGGCTTCAAATTCTATTACACAAATGCCGCTATTGATTTGTAAATCACTTAATAATTGGCGGGCGGTGCCGACAGTGGGGAAGCCATGGAGTATTCCATCGCAAGAGTGCCAAGCCCAGATTGGCGCAAATCCCTCTAAATCAATTTTTTTTGTTTGCATTTTTTCTGCCATCCAAAAATATGCAGGTCGCCAGTTCACCGGGGTACGATACCATTCGGCGCGCAATAGACCGCTTGATTCGAGCACTTCGCAGGCTTCCATTGCTTGAAACGACCACAAATGCAGAGACGATTCGGTTATCATTATTGACCTTGATTATATGCAATGTAATATTTTATAAAATCATGCCGGGATTTTATATCAAGGTTCTGTTTTTATTTCAAAAATCGCATTTATATCCTGTTGTAATGATTGAATCGCAGCATCCGTAATATTCGACTGCTGCTGCATTCCTGCCAATTCTGATAATGCCGCCTCCGTTGTATTTAGTTCCAATAATTTAAAAATTGTTTGCAACAGATTTACATCCTCCGTCGCTATTACTTGATTTATGATATTCAGTTTTAAATCTTTTACATCCATAAAATCGTAAATCGTAAATCGTAAATCGTAAATCGTAAATCGTAAATCGTAAATCGTAAATCGTAAATTATTTACATTCCCCTTCCAAACTGGCAATCCACGCCCGAATTAGTTCAATACCTTCTTTATGCTCCATCACCCGCCCAAATTCCGGCATCATTTCGCCCGGATCATCCGATTCCATGCGGTAAACGAGGATGGAAGAGTCGGGCTGCCCCGGTACAATGCCAAATTTGCGATTGCCAGAACCCTTGCCCGCCGCCACCGGCGTTTTACAAAAGCCCAATTTTCCTTTATCGGTCTCACTGGCCGTCAAATACAAGCCACTCGTATGCGCCGGACCTTGTTCGCTATGGCAATGGCCGCAATTCACATCCAGATAAGCCAACGCACGCGCCTGTAAATCAGCATTTTTCGCATCATCCCACTTTGCCAAGGGTTGAAATTTTGTAAAATCGCCACCTGCCAAAATACCCGTCTGTTGCCATTTTTCGAGTTGGTTTTGTTCGCCATCCTGATACGCAAAAGTTCGGTTCAAATTTTGCACTTTCGGACCAATCGGCACAAAAGCATTATTAATATTATGACAACTTTTACATTGATTTTTATTGGGTACTACATATTCTATATCATGTTTTTCACCGGCTTCATCCGTCCAGCTTACAGGCAGAAAATCCCCGATTTGCTTGAGTTTTGCCTCTTTTTGCGCATCATCCCAAACGTAGGTGTAAGCCTGCCAATTATTATTTAATTTAATTAATAAACGGGTTTCCATGATATGCCAGTTCTGATCGGCTTTACGAAAATCCTTTGGATAGTAAAAATTTTTAATTAGTACCGTATTTTCCGGGAAATCCACCACTCCATCCTCGCGTACACGCGCCTGCACGCTGTCGGGCATCCATACAAAACGAGCTTTGTGTGCATAATCCGAAAATAGCGGCGTGATTAAATCATACGGCAACACCTGCGTATTTGGTTGTAAATCAGCCATTTGCCCTTTAAAAAACGCATATTCCGACAAATTTTGATACGGAATTTTATCCGGTTGAAAATGAACAGCCACAACGGCAGCCTCTTTAGGAGATTGACATTCTACAAAACTGAAAATGAATAAGATAGAAATAAAGCAAAATTTTAAAATAACTAAGCGACTAAACATCGTACCCTGATTTTTATAATATTAACTGATAAAATCTTCATAAATCATCATTATTTTGAAATATCAGCGTACCATCACTGAAAAGTCACGCCTGGCAATGCTTCCCGCTCACAATTATAAATAGTAATATCTTTATTTACATTTTCAAAATCATTTACTGCATCTATATTCGCAAAACGCAGGTCTTCGCCAGACTGCCGAATGCAGATATTCATTGGGTTCTTGCCGGTTTTCGTATCATCTACAATGCCATCATATAAAATATCCTGCGGCTTACCGCCAAATACAAAATTTACCATTTTACCAAAATCTTTACTTAGATCAGGCAGCGTGCGCTTGCGCTCGTATTTGTTATTATAAATGTGAATATCCGAACTAAATGGATTGTAATCTTTATTATTATAAGGTTTTTGGGTAATTTGATAGCTAGCAATAGCAGTTCCTATTGTTTTATGCCCAATGATCTCATTATCAAAGATTTCCACATTTTTTGCCGCTAATAAAATAATACCCGTACCCGGTGGTACGATGCCGACAATGTTGCCTTCGGGTGCGAAATTTTTATGATTATTTCCAATAATTTGATTGCGATAAACCCGCGCCGTATGCCCGTTAACGACCTGTAAATCAGGCAAATCAAATACCAGAATGCCGCCGGTGTTATTCTCCGCTTTACAATCATACACCTCCGAATTAATACAATTTTCAATTTCAATGCCCGCCACATTATCATGGGCATAACTATTACGCACAATTACATTCGTGGATTGCCCGACATAAATGCCTGCATCGGAGGCAAATGCCGCTTCACATTGATCAATTAACACATTCGTACATGCCACCGGATAAATGCCGTAGCCGCCGTTGCTGGCTTTAGCGCCGCCGCTCCACGCCGTTTTTACATTTAATAATGTTACATATTTACTATCCTGAATTTTAATGCAATCGCCTTTCGTGTCGAGAATTGTTAAATCCCGAATCGTGACGCTATCCGCCGTGACTTTCAAGCCTTCCGCACCGACTTTTTGGTTTTTAAAGGAAAGAATGGTTTTGTCCTTCCCGGCACCTTTAATGGTGACATTTGCAATGCCATCAAGCGACAAAGGGCGGTCGAATTCAAAAGTACCTGCGGGAATTTCTACAACTGTTCCTGGCTGAGCATCAAGGAGTTGCTGTTGTAATTGGGCGTACATTTCTTCGTCCACTTTACCGAGAGCAGGTGTATTATTATCATTATTACAGCTCCATAATATAACGATGATTGCTAATAAGTTGGCGATTTTGGTTCTACTTGGTTGCATAGGTTGGATTTTTGCAAATAAAAGTAGGGAGAAATTTCATTTTTGCAAAATAATAAAGCCTACTGACAACACGCCAAGTACTGTCAGCAGTCTTTATTATACAATATTACATACCCATTTACTTCTGCCAGAGTGTATCGACAAAATAATTTTTGGCATCAAAAAAATGCTGAACCACCTTAAATCCGGTGCTTTTTGAGAGGTTTTCAATTTCGGAAAGGCTGTATTTTAAAGATAATTCTACATCAATGGCTTCCCAGGCATTAAAATGAATCGAATGATTTAGTAAATGAACCGTCTGTTTTTTAGTGCTTACTAAATAACTTTTGGTTTCCCCGGTAGTGGGATTATATGTTTCCCAATGCTTAAATGAATCTACCTGAAAATCAGCATTTAATTCCCGATTTATCCGATGTAATAAATTTAAATTAAAGGCAGCGGTAATACCAGCTGGATCATTATAGGCATCTAAAATAACCTGCGGATCTTTTTTCAAATCAAAACCGATGAATAAAAAGTCACCGGAATCCATATTTTGCTGGATTTTCTGCAAAAAATCGGCGGCATCTTCCCGTGTAAGGTTACCAATATTCGCGCCGATAAATAAAATAACTTTACGTGCACCATGCGCTTCATTTAGTTTTTCCAGCATTTTAAAATAATCACCAGGCAAGCTTTTTACACGCAAATCCGGTAAATTGGCTTTCAAATCTTCTTCCAACTCCAGCAACACATTTTCAGAAATATCAATCGGACGATACTGAAAATCAGCACTTTTTGCTAAAAAATGCCGCAATAAAACCTTGGTTTTTGTTCCATCACCGGCACCTAATTCAATTAAGTCAAACGGTTTATCGCCAATGAATTGTAATATTTTATGCTTGTGGGTTTCAAATATTTCATATTCGGCATCGGTTAAATAATATTCCGGCATATTCATGATATCCTGAAATAATTTATCGCCGGTTTCATCATAAAAATATTTAGACGACAGCTTTTTGGGCGTTCGCGACAAACCTTCCAGCACATCCTGGGCAAATTGATTTTGCACTTGGTCTTGTTGTTTCAATCGGGATTTGATCATCATGATTTTATTTTGATACTGTTGATACTGGGCTACAGCATCGCGCAGCGAGTATCCACAGCATCGTTGGTATTATTTCGCTAATCTTATGCCGGTGAATTGCCAGCGTTTATCGGTTTGAAAAAAATTGCGATAGGTTGGACGGATATGCGAAATCGGGGTCGCGCAGGAACCGCCGCGCAGCACCATTTGATTCACCATAAATTTGCCATTGTACTCGCCTAAAGCGCCTTTCAATCGCGGAAAATCGGGGTAAGGCAGGTAAGCACTAGCCGTCCATTCCCAAACATTCCCTAACATTTGATAATCTGTATCATGTTGTTTACCAATGGGATGATAATATGCTGATTCTACAAAATTACCATCGGAGGGAATTTCCTGATACAGTTGGTTACACGCTACTTCCCATTCAAATTCCGTTGGTAGGCGCAGCCCGCGCCAGCGCGCGTAGGCATCGGCTTCAAAATAACTTATATGCGTAACCGGCTCATTCAGATGCAGATGTCGCAATCCGTGCAAAGTATATTGCCACCATTCACCATCCTGTTCGTACCAATACAGCGGCGCTTTTACTTCCAATTGCTTCGCCCACTCCCACCCTTCCGAGAGCCAAAATTCAAAACGATGATACCCGGCATCATTCATAAATTCGAGGTATTCAGCATTTGTAACAAGCCGATCCTGAATTTCAAATTCTTGTAAATAAACTTTGTGTGGATCTAATTCATTATCAAAGCAAAACGCATCACCCTCGTAGCCAATATTATATATCCCGGCTTCTACCGAAATCCAATCATGCTGCGAATTTGCCTGCTCATTATGTAAAGTTAAAATATCCGCCGAGTTTTGATAAGCCGGGTAAAACGGATTATTACCTAAAATATATTTAATATCGGTTAATAATAATTCCTGATGCTGCTGCTCGTGGTGCAAGCCCAGCGTTATAAAGTCTTGTAATTCAACGCTTAATGATGATTGCAATAATTTTTCAATATGATTATCTACATAATGTCGATACTCCATGATGTAATCTACGCCTGGTCGTGTAATGTTACCACGGTGGCTACGCAGAATACGGGGTCCCTGACTTTCGTAATAACTATTGAAAATAAAATTCAGACGTTCATCGAATCTATGATAACCCGGTAAATGTTCGGCAAGGATAAAATTTTCAAAAAACCAGGTGCTGTGCCCCAGGTGCCATTTGGGCGGACTTACATCTGTAACTGGCTGAACTACAAAGTCTTCCGGCTGCAAAGGCTTGCACAATTGCTCGGTTTGTTGCCGCACTTGCTGATATGCTTGTAGCAAATCTGTTTTCAGTTTTGGCGAGGGTGTTTGACCAATCATTTACTTATTATTATATTAATTGTATAATGGATTTGTCGAAATTTATCAGAACATGTTGCAATTCTAATAACCTTATCTATCCATTTTATTGAATATCAACAACTTGTACCCCTTTCCAAAAGGCAACGCGATCGGTAATTTCCCTGGCGGCATCTTTAGGTGCCGGATAATACCAGGCGGCATCTTTATTTTCTTTATCATCTACCTTAATGGTATAATAACTCGCCGTACCTTTCCAGGGACAGATCGTGTGCGTATTGCTTTCCTTAAAAAAGTCAGCGTTTAATGCCTGTTTTGGAAAGTAATAATTTCCTTCAATTTGTACCAGATCGTCGCTTTCGGCAAGCACTTGTCCGTTCCAAATGGCTTGTTTCTTCATGTTTAACGATTTAATAGCGCTAATAATTCCGTTTTTACCTGATCATAATCCGTCCAGGGAATTAAATGTCCGGTGTCAGGTATTACAATTAGTTTTAAAAATTGAGCTGGAATATTACTTTTACTAAATGTGATATTGCCTTGGGGTGCCAACATTTTATCTTTAGCACCGTGAATATGGACGATCGGAACCGATATTTGGCTCCAATCATTTTCCATTTTTTTCAACTCGTCAATGTGGGCAAATTTCTCATCACCGCTCACGCGCCAGGCTTTGGAGAGCATCCAGCGGGTCAATTTCCATTTGGCAAAACCGGCATACCAGAATACTTTTTCTGAATTTGGGTCGTTCACCGGGGCTAACATCATAATACCTGCAAATTTATCCGGATGCATCATGGCGCATTTAGCAACAATGGGACCACCGTAAGAATGCCCCACCAGAATGACTTTCGATGCCTGCGGAAAACTTTCCACCACCGCGCATACGGCTTCGGTTTGCTTCTCAAGGGAAGGTTCGGATTTGCCATAACCGGAATATCCATAGCCCGGACGATCTATTGAAACTAAATTTGCTTTTGTAAGCAACAGACTATCAGCCAGATACGTATGAAATTCCCGAGCACTGCCCGGTGCACCGTGTACAAACACCACCAACGGCGCATCAGGTGTCAGCCGACTGGATTCCAGGTAGCGTATTTCCCTGTCTTGCAAAGATTTACGATGAATTTTTACCGCGATTTTTCGCTTATTGAAATATTCTAATGATTGGGCATCCGACTTTCGGAAAGTCATACAACTGGTTAGTATGGCAGAACTAATGAAAAATAACAGCAGTAGAATAGCTCCCGCTCGCAGCAAGATGCGCATGGTCAATATTGTTTTTTTATCTAAAGTAAATAAATATGGCAGGAAAAAGTTTAATCTTTATGGCTCATGATGAACGCCCATTACACATTTTTATAATTTGATCATTTTCACCAAAGACAACCAGGATATCATCTTCGCGGAAGACTTCTTCGGGCTTGACAACGCCCACTGAACTCCATTCCGTCGTACATACGCCGAGCATATTTTTACGGGTACTCTTGCGTAGGATGGTAACAATATTGAGGTCAAAATTGCGGCGCGGATCCACTTCCAACACCGATTTTCCGATAAAGAAAGGCGGCGTTTTGATTTCTACAATCGAGTAATTGCGGTCAATTTCAAACGATTCAATTGCAATTTTTAAATTTAATTTTTTTGCCAGTCGTTCGGCGGAATCCTGTTCCGGGTGAACAATTTCTTCAATTCCCATTGCTTCCAGTACATTGTCGTGCGTACCCGATAGTGCGCGAGAGATGATGCGGCGAAACCCCTGAATTTTCAGCACTGCTGCTGTAAGAATTGAAGCGCCTTCGTCTTCGCCAATGGCTACCACCGCCAGGTCGGTATCTTTTACCGGTAATTGCTGAATAGCTGCCGGATTGGTGGCATCCATGCAAATGGTGTGCGACATTTTATCTTTGTAAGCTTCCACTTTCGGAAACGATTTGTCAATACCAATCACTTCGTGCCCCATTTCTGACAACTGAATGGCAAGCGAAGCGCCAAAATTTCCCAAACCGAATATAATAATTTTCATTTTTATTTAGTATTCTGATGTATTTGTTTGCTGGTGCTTTAGTTTACGGTATCAATATTATAATAACATTGTAATTCTAAAACCTCCTTACACCAAATTAAATTAATTGATCAAAATATCTTCTTCCGGGTAATTCAAATGCTGCGTATCTATTTGTGTTAAAATACTGATTAGCAGGTTGATAGCGCCCACCCGCCCGATGAACATTAACAAAACCAATACAATCTTACTAGCATCCGTTAAGATAGGTGTCAGGCTCATGCTTAACCCCACCGTGCTGTATGCGGAAAAACACTCAAATGCAATGCGTACAAAATCTGCTTTTCCATTCGGCTCAAAGGCGGAAATAAAAAAAACGCCAAAGCCAATAAAAATCAGCGATAAATTGATGATGGCAAATGCCCGCCGCACGGAGTAATTCGACACCACCCGCTGCGAGATTTCCAGCTTGTCTTTGCCGCGTGCCGTGCTAAAAATCGTCAGGGTTGCAATCGCAAAAGTACTGGTCTTTATACCACCACCCGTCGAACCCGGCGATGCACCGATCCACATCAACAGCATCGTTATCATAATGGTGGCAATATGTAAAGCATTGTAATCCACTGTATTGAAACCAGCCGTACGCGGTGTAACCGACCCAAAAAACGAGGTAACCAGTTTGCCCCAAAACGTAGGATGCTCCTTGAGTGCATTTTCCTGCTCAGCAAAAAAGAAAAAAACCGTGCCTACAATCAACAGGATCAGGGTGGTATAAATTACAATTTTAGAATTGAGTGTTACAATACGTACGCGTTTGCGGTACTTGCCCGACCGTACAATGTTCTTTTTCCAGAATCCCAGTGTTCTTTCTTTAATATAATCTGCCAGGTTAAATAAAATAAAATAACCAAAGCCGCCCAGAATAATTAAAAATCCAATAATAAGGTGCACCGTATATTCATAACGCACAACGGATTCGTACAATCCATTGGTTAGCGTAGAAAAACCGGCATTACAAAAGGCTGAAATAGAATGAAAAACCGCAAAATAGACCCGCTCTCCAAATTCAGGAAATACTTCTTTTGGTAAAAAAATAAAAACGAAAAAAGCGCCCAGGATTTCAATGGCAAAAGTGAGCGTCACAATATTGACCAATAAACGAAAAATATTACCAATATGATTGCCACTCACAAAATCCTTGACAAAAAGCGTCTCGCGATAAGATAAATTTTGCTTGAAAAAGTAGGCGAAAAACGAGGTAATCGTTAGCATTCCCAAGCCCCCCGCTTGTATCAAACTCAAGATAATAATCTGCCCGACCAAGGTAAAATCTTTTCCGGTATCCAACACCGCCAAACCGGTGACACACACGGCGCTGGTTGAAGTAAACAACGCATCCACAAAAGAAATCCCTTTGGTATTTGCCAGTGGCAACATCAACAACAGCGTACCAATGGCAATAAGTAGCATAAAGCTGATAGCAAATATAAACGCCGGCTCCATCTTTAAAGAATAGAACCGTTCAATGACTACGCTGTATTCAATTACAAAAAACAGCACCGCACAAAGCCTGAATACTACCAGGTATTGCAAAACAACCTGATTGAGGGAGGCTACACTAAACAATACCTTACTTAAGGTGAACAACAATACTCCAGTGAAGAAAATTACCATGACGCGCTGACTCCGCCGTGAGGTTTGCTGATCCAACGTCAGTAACCGTACTACATTGAAGAAAATAAAGCTATTCAGTAACAGGAAATAGAAAAGCGGAATCTCGCGAGCAAAACTACTCGTGTCTTCGTAGCCAATATCATAAATAAAGACCATGATCGCCACCAGCCCCAAAGCCAGCGACACGGAGCGAAACGGGAATTGTAATAAAATTAGCTGCACGGCTCTACCTCCACTGGTTAGAAATTTGATTCAAATGTAGCTAGAATTAGCTGAAATTGAAACAGATAAAACAGGAAATAATGTAAATCGGAATTGAAAGTTCATATACTAAGCAAGTCTATTTCGCTACTTGCCAGTTCAAATCGCTTACTTTGGATGATTTTACCTATTTTACCTGTCTAATTCAGAAAATCTTCTAAAGAAAGACGACAAAAGAATCCCAGGTCACTCATTTCACATTAACTTGTCAAACATTCAATATCATTATTTATATTAAAAATCACCTTAAAAAGTACGCGTATGAAAGTAAAACTGCTATCCTTATTGATACTCTGCCTGAGTTTCCAGGCATTTGCCCAGGAAAAAGTGGATGAAAACGTCAACAAAATCATCCGCAAGCATGGCTTGGAACAAAGTCAGGTCATGGACCTCGCTGCCTGGATGACCGATGTGTATGGTCCGCGCCTCACCGGCTCGCCCATGCTCGACAAAGCCACCGATTGGGCACTCAAAACGCTTAAAGACTGGGGCATGACCAACGTCCACACGGAACAATGGGGTCCGTTCGGTCGTGGCTGGGAATTGAAAAAATTCTCCATGAATGCTGTTGCACCCAATTATTATCCCATCATTGCTTATCCTAAAGCTTGGTCGCCTGCCGTAAAAGGTACGTTGACCGGTGAAGTCATTTATCTGGATGCCGCTTCCGAAGCGGATTTGCAAAAATACAAAGGCAAGCTCAAGGGGAAATTCGTGCTGCTTGATACTGCCCGCGTGGTAGAAGAATGGTACGAAGGTCCAGCTAAACGCCTCGATGACAAAGAGTTATTGCAAATGGCAAACGCTGGTGCGCCCAACTCTGGCATGTACCGCAACTTCCAGGGCTTCAATACCGGCTTCACCGCTGCACTCTGGAAAATGTTATATGAAGAAAAACCGCTTTGCGTCATTGACCGCAGTTATAAAGGTGATTTGGGCGTAGTTTTTGCCACCGGCGCCCGCGCCAAAGAAGGGCAAGCCCGCGATAAAAATGCCGAAGTACTGCCGCAGGTCACCATGGGCATCGAATATTACAATCGCATCTTCCGCCTCCTGAAAAAAGGCATGCCCGTTACGCTGGCAATGGAACTTGACGCCGTTTATACCAACCCCGATGAAATGGAAGCCAATATCATCGCGGAAATTCCCGGCACCGATCTGAAAGATGAAGTCGTGATGTTTGGCGCACACTTCGACTCCTGGCACAACGGCACCGGCGCAACTGACAACGCTGCCGGCTCTTCGGTGATGATGGAAGCCGCGCGCATCCTGCTCCAAACCATCAAAGAAACCGGCATCCAGCCGCGCCGCACCCTGCGCATTGCGCTCTGGACGGGCGAAGAGCAAGGCTTACTCGGCTCGCGCGGCTACGCCCAGCAGCATTTTGCAGAGATGAAAGACCGCTCCGTTACGGGCTTGAAAGATGAACAAAATAAAATTTCGGCTTATTACAATCTCGACAACGGCACCGGCAAAATCCGCGGCGTTTTCCTCCAAGGCAATGACAAAGTCATGCCAATTTTCCGCGCCTGGCTTGAGCCTTTCAAAGACCTCGACGCCACTACACTGACCCTGCAAAACACCGGCGGCACTGACCACCTCGCGTTTGACGCTGTAGGCATCCCTGGTTTCCAGTTCATTCAGGACCCGATTGCCTATTCCACACGCACCCACCACTCCAATATGGACAACTGGGATCATCTCTCTGCCGAGGACCTGAAGCAAGCCGCTACCCTCGTCGCCTCCTTTGTGTGGCACACGTCGCAACGTAATGAAAAACTACCGCGTAAAGAACTGAATATCAGCACCAATACCACCAGCACTACTGGCGGAAGGTAGAAAAAAATAAATTAGAGAATGTGTGGCACACTATAAAATGTGCCACACCTAAATTTAATGTGTTAAAATACAATCTCAATCATTTTTGTAATAAGCTAATCTGAAATACGCAGTGGGGCTGCTGCCCGGCAAATCCACCGGAGGAATTGTTCCAAAGGAATCCCTTCGGGGGATTTGCCTAGCGTTTTTTGCTTACTTTTTTGGGCAATGCAAAAAAGTAAGGACACTCAAGATTAATGAACCTCACATAAACCCCATTACTAAAGATAAACTTTAGCTCAAAACAATTAAAGCCTATTGCTATGCACCACCTAAAACCCTTATTCACCTTGGTAAGCCTCTGTCTTACCAGTATTTTCATCCATGCGCAAACCATCGTACTCACCCACGCCAACATCGTGGACGGCGTCAGCGACAAAGTTATTTCCGATGCGACCATTACCGTCGTTAACGGCAAGATTCAAAGCATTGCCACTACTGCGAATACCCCACCCGCTGGAGCAACTGTTTATGATCTAAAAGGCAAATACGTCATGCCCGGCTTGATTGATGCCCATGTGCACATCCGCACCTTTGCTGATGCCAAACGCGCCTTGATGTCGGGCGTCACCACTGCCCGCAGCATGGGCGTTGCCAATTTCGGTGACGTGGGCATGCGCGAACTCGCCAAAAATGGTAGCATCGACGCCCCCGAAATGATTGCCGCCGGCTACCACGTGCGCCACCAGCCCGACGAGGCTTTTTTCATGGATAATCCTACGGTTGCTAAAGACCTTATCAAAGGCGTACGAACCGTGGATGAAGTGCGCAAAATGACGCAGATCATGGTAGATCGCAAAGTAGATTGGATCAAAGTCAACGCTACTGCCCGCGCCGGTACGGCTGATACCGATCCGCGTGAACCTTATTACAACGAAGCCCAGATGAAAGCCATCGTGGAAACGGGCGCTCGCGCCAACATCCCCGTGGCAGCCCACGCGCATGGCGACGAAGGCGCTCGCGCAGCGGTGCTGGGAGGCGTGAAAAGCATTGAACATGGTACTTTCCTCAGTGATGAAACCTTGAAGTTAATGGCAGAACGCGGCACGTACCTCGTCCCCACGATGGCGGTCGTTGCCGATCTGACCGAACCCGGCGGCGATTATGACAATCCCGGGCTGGCGATTCGCGGGCGCTTCATGCTGCCCCGCATGCGCGAAATGGTGAAACGCGCCAACAAAATGGGCGTTAAAATCATTGCAGCGACGGACACCGGCTACGGTCCAAATGGCGTGCTGCGCCTGGGACACGAGTTGGAAGAATTCATGAATGCCGGGCTGACGCCGCTCCAAACTATTCAATCCTGCACGTCACTGGCAGCAGAAATGTTGAATCTGAAGCATACCGGGAAAATCGCTCAGGGTTTGGACGCTGATTTGCTGGTCATCGAGCGCAATCCATTGGAGTATATTGTCACCGTACAAGACCCGATGTTGATTGTGAACAATGGCAAAGTCGTGCTCAACCGGCTGGAATGGAAAATTTCTGAAAAGTAATTTTCCAGGCTCAGCGTATGTTAAAAATGATAAAAGCATTTTATTTTAACCACTAAGAACACGTAGAACACTAAGTAATTTCAGGCAGCAGCACGCCGCTGCATGTTGGACAGGATCAAACCAAGCTGACAAATCTAAGTGCCCTCAGTGGGCTAAGTGGTGAAATTTCAAATTTACTTGCCCCTCAATTGGTCAGCTGACCCGCTTTGGCATTGGCTGACCAATTTTTTAAATGCTTTTTATAATTCAGGAAAGGCTTTTCTAAAAAATGATACGATAATACCGAAATTAATACCGTATAACCCAGCACGGCTGTATATAAAATGAGCACCCGCGAGTCTTCCTCTTTGATAAACAGTTCTTTATAATACGCAATGACCACCGCAATCACCAGCGTATGAAACACATACATGCCGTATGACAATTTGCCCAGATATTCAAAAACCGGATTGGCAATTTTGATAATATTATGTGGATTGGTGCCTACATTTAAAATGAGCCATAGAAACAAAAAAGCCGTGAGGAAATGATACCAATTATCATATAAAAGGAATTGTTTAATAGCTACATTATAAAACAAGATGATCATTAATAAACTCATTAACAAAAGCTGCATCGGTTTTTTAAATAAAATTCCCTGATGTAACAGCGGCTTTTGCCGGTAAAAATATGCCCCTATACCGCCGAGTGCCATGTATTCAAAGCGCAGCACATTGATGACGTCGATGTATTTATTCTGAATATCAAAAAATTTGAGCGAAGTACTAAATAACAGCCGAAATACGATAATGCCGATAAAAACGTAGATTAATTTTTCCCATTTCACCCGCTTTAATAGCGGCGCCCACAGCACATAAAAATACTCCTCCACCCCAATCGACCAAAGCGGCGTAAGCACGCCCCCGCTATAGAAATAATTGACCGCAAAGGGCAGAAAAAGCAAGTACAGCAGGATTTCGTTTTGGGTATAAACTTTCGATACGGTGTAATCCAGCTCTTTGTAAATGATAGGCAGCACAATGAGCGCCATCGCCAGCACAAAGAAATACAGGGGCCAAATGCGCAGGATTCTTCTGAGGTAAAAATTGCCCACGTCAATGCCTTGCGCACTACTTTTGTCCTGCAACAATTTGTAGGTAATGAGAAAACCGCTGAGCGTAAAAAAGAAATAAACCGCCGTGTGCCCATTGCGGAAGAAATTGGACACCACGTCGCCCCATCCAAGCGCCGCCTTACTCGATTCGATGTGTTGTAACACCACCAACAGGGCGGCAAAGAATCGCAAGGAATCAAAACCGGGGAAGTGCTTTTTCATTATTTCCCTTTTGTTGTACCGGCTGATAAATTTTAAACAGGCGGCTATTTTACGAAAAAGTTGAACTTTACACTAGCAAAAGGTAAGAAAAACCTTTTTGCCTGCGCCTACTTACATCGGCAATGCGCCAGCACGCTTAAAGCGGTCGTAAAGTATTCGATTACTTCCACAGCATCATTTTATGGGCTTGTAGAATCATTCTATGGACTCGTAGAATCATTCTATGGGCTCGTAGAATCATTCTATGGGCTCGTAGAATCATTCTGTGGGCTCGCAAAATCATTCTATGGGTTCGCAGAATCATTCTATGGGCTCGCAGAATCATTCTATGGGCTCACAGAATCATTCTGTGGGCTCGCAGAATCATTCTATGGGCTCGCAGAATCATTCTATGGGCTCGCAGAATCATTCTATGGGCTCGCAGAATCATTCTGTGGGCTCGCAAAATCATTCT
>JBKBWT010000057.1:16555-20638 GCA_046314415.1 Saprospiraceae bacterium | reverse complement strand
GATACAAGGTTTCAAAATCAGCCCCTGAACAAACAAAAATTTGCTCGGCGCTCCACTCTTGGGTATGACTCGATAAATGAGGATAACTAATATTTGTAATAACCGTATTATAAAGGATTTGTACGCCTAATTGCGTTTTCAAATACCGGTGAATCGCTTCTGTCGCTTCGCGGGGATCGACATTGACTTCCGTGGCGCTGTACATGGCACCTTCCAAACCAACGGGGTTGACCATTGGGCTGCGGCTGATCACTTCCTCGGGCGTAAGCATTTGACATTTGTAGCCGACCTGGCGCGTGGTAGCAATGAATTCTTCCAGCACATGCAATTCATCTTCGTGATAAGCCAGGTGCAAAGAACCCCAGGGTTTTGCCCAAAATCCGGCTTTTTGTGCCAGATCAAGCCAAACTTCGCGTGCCCGCATGGCGCGCACAAATGTCGCTGCCGGTTGACCTACGGGCCACACCATTCCAAAATTACGCACCGTAGCGCCCTGCGCTTTCGGATGCCGTTCAAATAGCACCACTTTAGCGCCTTTACGGGCAGCGGTGTACGCCAGGGATAAGCCCACAATTCCTCCGCCAATTACGGCTATATCATATTTCGGTGAATGTTGCATTTGGGGTGAATTAAAGTTTTTGTTTACTAAAAATCAATATTTTCAGCGCTGGTGCCTCGTAGCCCGTTGCAAAACAAAAATACCTTTTCATTGATGACTCAAGATTAAAGCAGGATTAATTAATTGTAAAATAACGTCATTTATATAAAACGCTGTTTAATGTGAGGAAACAAAAATATAACTTTGTTGCATTAAGCAACACTTATGAATGATTACCTGCTCAATGGCATTGGCAAACGCATTAAAAGTCTGCGCCAGCAACGCGGCGTCAAGCTCACTGAATTGGCGGATATAGCGGGGATCAGCAAGGGTTTGTTATCCAAAATTGAGAATGGACGTACGGTGCCTTCCTTGCCGGTATTGTTGAGTATTATTCGCGCCTTAAATTTATTGCCGGAAGATTTTTTCCAAAATTTACATTATGAGCCGCCGCGTCGTTACATTCATAAAAGCGTGCAGGATCTCATTCCTATTCAAAAAGAAGAAGAAGCGTTAGGTTTTGATTATCAATTGATTCTTGAACAAACTTTTGAAAAATTGACGATTGAGGCAGTTGTATTGGAAATATTGCCCAATGCCCGTCGGGAAAAAGTGAGTGTAGATGCGTATGAATTTAAATATGTGCTGGAAGGCGAAATCAATTACCAAATCGACGATGAAATCATCCCTTTAAAAAAAGGCGATACGTTGCTCTACGACGGACGTATTCCGCATGTGCCGCACAACGATACCGACCAACCGGCAAAAATGCTGGTATTATATTTATATAATGAACAAGATAATCAAGAAAAATGGCATAATTAATTGATTTAAAATATTATTATGCATTGCAGATTAATATTATATTATAAATAAGTAAATCGATAAACCACATCATATTATGTTTCCAGTTCAATTGGTTGTATTCGACATGGCAGGCACTACGGTGCAGGATAAGCAGGTGGTCGAAAATTGTTTTTATGACGCCGCAGTGCAAACCGGATTGCAGGTCACTCGTCGCCGGCTCAATGAGATGCACGGTATGCCCAAGCGCGTGGTCATTGAGACCTGTTGGGCAGAAATGATTGGCAGCGATCATCCAGATTTGGAGAATAGGGTAGAAAAGACTTTCCAAAAATTTCGCGAATTGCTCGAAACCCATTATTTGACGCATCCCGTGCTGCCCACCGAAGGGGCGCTGGAAACCTTTGCCTGGCTGCGCAGCAAGGGCATAAAAATTGCGCTGACCACCGGCTTTTATCGCGAGGTGACGAATATTATTCTGCAACGTCTGGGCTGGGACAAGGGATTGGATGCCAATTATCGCGGCAGTGCAGATTCGATTATTGATTTGTCATTGACTCCTAACGAAACCGGTAAAGGCCGTCCGCACCCGGATATGATTCTAAAAGCAATTGAAATACTTGATATTACAGATGTAAAAAATGTTATAAATATTGGCGATACCCCCGCCGATTTGCAATCGGGGCGAGCGGCAGGTTGCCTGTTATCTTTAGGCGTGACCAATGGTTCGCACACGCGTGAGGAATTGATGCTACACGATAATGATGGGCTGCTCGATTCTATGCTTGAGTTTCCTGCTTTTGTAGAAAAAGCCTTGCGCAATATACCTGCCTGATGGCAATCAATAGCGCCTTATACCAAATTTGAAATGAGAAAGCGTAAATATGAAATTATTAAACGCGTGAAAATCAGGTTATTCAGCAGTGATAAATACGCCATTATTAATTAAAAATGGTATTAATAACTCTATATAAGGCGCTATTGATTGATTTTTAAATTAATACGAAGTTAACTTTTCTATTAAGTCAATGGTATAATCCACTTCTTCCGCAGTGGTATAAACCGAAATACCCATGCGGGTGACGCCGCCTTGTTCGAGTACCCCCAGTATTTCAGTGGCACGGATGGCATAGAAATGTCCGTCCCAGGCACACACATTGTGCGCCGCCAGATACTGACAAATAGCGGTTGGATTTTTACCCTGTACGGTGAAGGACAGCGTAGGTGCACGCAGTGCCGTATCTGCCGGTAAACCAAGCACTTGTACGCCTTTTATTTTGGATAAACCATTATACAAACGGATAAAAAGATTTTTCTCATGCTGGCTGATTTGTTGCATGGCATTCAGCAGTCGTTCGCGTTGGAGCGTGCCATTGCCAAGCGAAGCAATAAAATTAACCGCTGCGTTGGTGCCGGCTGCTGCGGCATGATTGAAGGTGCCGGTTTCAATGCTATAAGGCGCGTGTTGATAGGTGGTACGCAAACGGTCGGTCGGCAAGCGGTCCAACAAACCAGGTCTGGAATATAAAATGCCGATATGCGGACCATAAAATTTGTACGCTGAGCACAGCAGAAAATCGCAGCCAATCGCTTGAACGTCAATGGGCAGGTGCGGCGTGTAATGCACTGCATCCAGCAACAGCCAGGCACCTACCTGGTAAGTCAATTTCCGAGCCAGATGTACATCATTTACAGTGCCTAATATATTAGAAGAATATCCTATTGCTAACAAACGGGTACGGTCGCTGAGTTTGCGTTCCATATCTTCATAATCCAATGCCCCGGTGGGCAGTAGCCGTACTTCCTTCACCACAATGCCCTGCTCGCGCAGGGTGAGCCAGGGACCGCGATTCGCCTCGTGGTCGAGTTGGGTGATTAAAATTTCATCGCCAGGCTGTAACATTCTACCAATGGCGCGGCTCAATGAAAAATTGAGCGTGGTCATATTTTGCCCCAACGAGATGCAATGCGCATCTTCGGCACCAAGAAAAGCCGCCAGATTTTCGCGCGTGGCGTCCATAATAGCATCGGTTTCCTGGGTGGTCAGGAATTGTCCGTGGGTATTGGCATTTGAGTTTTTATAATAATCACTAATGGCATCAATCACCATTTGGGGCACTTGCGTACCGGCAGGTCCATCCAGGAAAATCAAGGGTTTGCCGTTGTGCTGGCGGTACAGTGCCGGGAATTGCTGACGTATAATTTCGTTCATGTTGTTTGTTTTTGAACTGGAAAGTTAATGTTTATTCAAGATTTCGCAAGTTTGACTAGTATTCCAACAATGCATACACTTTATTTTTTGCAAAAATCACCGAGAATTCAATTGATTTAATATATGTTTTTTATTAATTTGGGAATTAAGTGCCATATTGTTAAAAATTAAAAATAGCGCTTGCTCGCTTTAAGATTTTGTACTAATTTTACCGCTGAACATACAAAAGTGGCTTTCTGAGTAAAATCCCTTCTAATCAAGATAAAGCCAAACGTTCTAGTTCTACCCGTATAGGTACTCGTCACGTTATATAGGTCACTCAAAAATTTACACCCCGGATGCAGGAAGCATCAAGTGGCAGTACGCTCCATACCCTACATTACGGCTGCAAAGGCTGGTTTGTCAAATCCTTTCACAGTTGACAATCTCAAGCCGGGATTTACACTTTAACACCAGATTTACACTGTAT
>JBKBWT010000057.1:0-16545 GCA_046314415.1 Saprospiraceae bacterium | reverse complement strand
TTGAATAATAGCAAGTAAGGTGTCGTTTGTCAATAGCACTTTGCAAAAATCTATTATAGGATAATGGCTTATCCCCTGCCGCGTATGGCAGAGCGGAATGTAGCTCGTTGTTAGTAGTTTTTCATTTTGAAGATCGTTCGTAAACCTAAACAAAGTAATCTCACTATGGGCAAAACATTTACACTGTATATCCTGGCAGTACTGCTGTTATGGGGGAACTGGGCACCAGCACAAACTAGCCGATCCGGTGATAAAATTAATTCTGGCGCTGTCACCGGCAAGCGCAATACGACCTTAGGAGCTTTGCAAGCGACGGCTGCAGGAACAGCTGTACTTTGGGATGCGGCATTCAAGTTGTATGCTGATTTTTCGGAGCGCTTGGAACTGCGTAACATCAGCCTTAACGAAGAAGAGCCTTGTCCGCAAGTGATTGACCCTGTATGCGGCAGTGATGGCAAAACGTATCTCAATAGTTGTTATGCAGAAAAAGCCGGCGTGAGCTATACACCGGGTGTTTGTAATCCTGATTGCGTCGATCCAAGTCGAATGGATCCCAATGCAGTATGCCCGGAGGTCTATCAGCCGGTGTGTGGTTGTAATGGGGAAACCTATTCTAATCCTTGTGAAGCCGAAGCGGCTGGCGTTAAATCTTATACCAGTGGTCCATGCAAGAATAACAATCAGTGCTATGATCCAAATTACGTGATCACCGCAGCTTACACCGAAATCGGGAATAACGGAGTAATTATTTTTACAACTCCGAGCACTAATGATCCCGTATGTGGTTGTAATGGAGTGACTTATAAAAATTCTTACGTAGCCGAAGCCAACGGGATTACTTTTTATACCAAAGGCAAGTGTGCGACCAATTGCGTTGATCCTGCTCAGATGGATCCCAATGCGCAATGTACAAAAGAATATGAGCCGGTATGTGGGTGTAACGGAGTGACCTATGCCAATGCTTGTGTGGCTAAAGCCGCTGGGGTAGTGGCTTATACTTCGGGCGTATGTGGTGGCAATAATTCATCCGCCTGGTGCAGCAAAGCGACACCGATCGATTGTGGTAATTTCTTATCAAATGAAACGACTACCGGGGCGGGTAATAATATTACCAATTATCCTTGTAGCGCTAAGAATTATGCCGGACCAGAGCGGGTTTATATTATTAATAAAACCTCGGCGGGTGATTTGCAGATTGGCTTAGAAATTCTGACTGCTAATTTGGACCTCGACTTATTCTTGCTGCAACCCAATTGTAGCCAGGTTACTTGTTTAAAATCAAGTACTACCAGCAATACACAAACCAACAACGAAGGCATTATTCTTGAGGATGCGCCGACCGGTACCTATTATCTGGTGGTAGATGGCGCTGCTGCCGGTCAATATCGTTTGGAATTAAGTTGTGGTTATTTATTTTGTGGAGATGCCATTGCGTTGGAATGCGGCGTAAATTACAATGGTAAAAATAATGATGGGCAAGATAATATTTCCTTGTACGGTTGTTCCGGTGGAGTATTAAATGTTGAAAATAACGGACCGGAAAAAATCCACACCTTTACTTTGATAGAAGAAGGAGAAGTCTCCATTTCTCTGACGAACCTTTCGGCTAATCTTGAGTTATTCCTGTTAAAAGATTGCGATCGCGGTAGTTGTCTGGAATTCAGCCAAAACAATGGCAACAGCAACGAAAGTATCACTACGACCTTACCGGCAGGTACGTATTACATTGTAGTAGATGGGTATAATGGAGCGACTTCCAATTATCGCCTGCGCGTAGATTGTGCGGCAGCTTCCTGCAATCTGGATGCGACGCTTACGCCTACTGCTGCCAGTTGTGGACAAAATAATGGCGCTTTCAACGTGCATACCACCGGCGGTAATCCAACATATATTATCACCTGGAGTGGACCAGTGTCGGGTACCAAAAATACCCAAAGCAATAATACCCTCATTGATGACTTACCGGCAGGCACTTACGAGGTCGTTGTGACGGACCGTTTTGGATGTAAGGTTTTCAAAAAAGTAAGCATCAACTCCGGGGGTAATTTAGGTATTCAAACTACGGTCACCAACGCGAGTTGTAATCAATCTGGCAAAGTAAAAGTAACGGTTTCCAATGGTACAGCGCCTTTCAAAGTTTATTTATCCGGTGCAGCCAATAATACTTACACCGTACAAAGCGCTACTTTCAATATTGAAGGATTGCAGTCGGGAACGTATGAAATTTATATTGTAGATGCCAATGGCTGCTCGGCTTCGCGCGAGGTCATCATTGAGCAAAGCGGGGGTAATTTTACGTTTACGGCTACGCCGAACGCCGCTGCTTGCGAAACACCGGGCTCGATTGCGATTAAAACCTCCAATGGCAGAGCACCTTATAAAGTTTTTGTAACGGGTCCGAAGAGTGGCTCAGTCACAGTAAACGCCAATAATTTCACGATCCAGGAATTGCCGGGCGGTACTTATACGATTAAAATAGAAGATGCCTCCGGATGTACTTCTACCACGACGGTGACGATCATTTCTACAGAACTCAGTGCGGCTATTGCGGCTGCGGATGGCAATTGCGAACAAGCCGGTTCTATCAAAATCAACATTGCAACAGGTAAGCCCAATTTTATGATTTCCTGGGATGGTCCGGGCAGTAACGACGGCAGCGCTACTACTGCAAGTACCACTTACACCATCCCAAATCTACCGGCGGGTACCTATCTGGTCACGATCAAGGATGGCAACTGGTGTACTGTGAATAAAACGGTAACGGTTGCTGGTGGTCTGAGTGGACTCAATTTCCAATCAACCACCATACGCGGCGGCTGTACAACGCCAGGCTCTATTGGCATAACCATCACGCCTGGAAAAGCCCCATATGAAGTCAAATGGGATGGTCCGGCTAGTAATGATGGCAGTACAACGACTAGTAATACTACTTTGAATATCAATAGTTTACCTATTGGAAATTATAATGTTACGATCAAAGACGCCAATGGTTGTAGTGTAACCAAAACCATTCGACTGGAAGGACCGGAAGATGAACTGGAGTTAGATCTGCGTGCCTGGCCAGGCACTTGTGGACAGCCAGGCTCGATTTCAGTAGATGTGGACGAGGGTATTCCAGTTTACAAAATTTCCTGGCAGGGTCCGGTCAGCGGCTCCGCTACTTCACAAGATGAGATTTATCCAATCAAGGATATACCGCCCGGAACTTACTCAATTACCGCAACGGATGGCGGTGGGTGTACGGCTTCCGGTACAATTGTATTAAGAGCGGGCGCTCCTGGCTTCGATCTGGAATTGACCCCGAAACGGGGCATTTGCGAAACGCCGGGCGCAGTAGGAATAAATATTACCGGGGGCAAAGCGCCCTTTAAAGTATCCTGGGATGGCCCGGGTAGTAATGACGGCGGTACAACGACTAACTCCACTAAATTTGATATACCGAATTTGCCAGCGGGGGCTTACAGCATAACGGTGAAAGATGACAATGGCTGTGTAGTAACCAAAATAAGTACCCTGCTTTCGCCTGAAGGAAGCATTTCCGTCAATTTGACAGCCACATCGGGCAATTGTGGTCAGCCCAACAGTATTTTGGTGGATGTGGACGGCGGACAGCCCGTTTACAAAATCAGTTGGGAAGGTCCGGTTTCTGGTGCGGCGGATTCCAACAGTGATAAATTTGATATTAAGAATTTGCCGGCAGGCAGTTATACAATCAAAGTTTTTGACAAAAATTGGTGCAGCGCCACTAAATCCATTACCGTCAACAGCGGTACGCCGGGGATTGATATTAAATTAACTGCTGTTAATGTCATTTGCGAAACGCCCGGTTCGATTAAAATTACCATTGAAGGGGGCAAAGCGCCTTATAAAATTTCGTGGGATGGTCCGGGTGCTACCGATGGCGCGACAACAATCAATGGCACAAGCTACGAAATTGGCAACCTGACAACCGGTAGCTACGCTGTGACAGTCAAAGATGCCAACAATTGTGAAATCAACAAGTCAACTCAAATCAGCATTCCTGAAAGTAATTTGGCTTTGACCTTGACGGTGACGCAGGGTGTTTGTGGGCAACCCAATAAAATTCTGGTGGATGTAGATGGCGGCGCGCCAGCTTACAAAATTTCCTGGCAGGGCCCGGTCAGCGGTGAAACCAGCAGCAATACTGACAAGTACGAGATTAATAATATTCCCGCGGGAGTCTATACCGTGAAGGTTGTGGACAAAAACTGGTGTACGATTTCCAAAACAGTGACCATCAATGCCGGCACGCCGGAATTAGACATTGCATTGGTACCCACCAATGGCATTTGTGAAACACCAGGTTCTATCAAAGTTAAAATAACGGGAGGTAAGGCACCTTTCGCTATCACCTGGAACGGTCCGGGTAGCAATGATGGCAACGCTAACACCAACGCTACAACTTATGATATTGTAAATTTACCGGCAGGTAGTTATACCATTGTTGTAAAAGATGCGAATAACTGTACTGTTACCAGCACAACGCAAGTTGCTACGCCTTCGAGCAACCTATCCTTAAAACTCACCGTCACCGAAGGGAATTGCGGTCAGCCAAGCAAGATTTTAGTAGATGTGGATGGCGGCTCGCCCGCTTACCTCATTGTTTGGGATGGTCCGGTGGATGGCGAAGCCAATAGTAACAGCGACAAATACGAGATCAACAATCTGCCTCCAGGCACTTATACCATTAAGGTTTATGATAAAAATTGGTGTCTGGTGACCAAAACGGTAACGGTGACCGGTGGTGTGCCCGGCTTTGATTTTAAATTAACTGCGACCAATGTTATTTGTGAAATGCCAGGTGCAATCAAAGTGACTATTGAAGGGGGTAAAGCGCCTTATAAAATCACCTGGGATGGACCGGGTAGCAATGATGGCACTGCTACTGCTAATTCAACCGTGTATGAAATTGGAAACTTACCATCAGGTGCTTATACCATTACGGTGAAGGATGCCAATAATTGTACGATTACAAAGGTCATTCAAGTTTCCAAATTAGAAAATAGCCTGAATTTGAAATTGACGGTCACGGAAGGGAACTGCGGTCAACCGAGTAAAATTTTGGTAGATGTGGACGGCGGTGCCCCGGCTTATCTCATTACCTGGGAGGGTCCGGTGGATGGCGAAGCCAATAGCAACAGCGATAAATACGAGATTAATAATGTTCCGGCGGGAACTTATACAATTAAAGTTTTTGATAAAAATTGGTGTAGCATTTCCAAAACGGTGGTTGTGACCGGCGGCTCGCCCGGTTTTGATTTTAAACTCACCTCAACGAGTGGCGTCTGCGAGACGCCGGGTGCCATCAAAATAGTCATTGAAGGAGGCAAACCATCATATCAGATTTCGTGGGATGGTCCTGGTAGCAATGACGGTTCGGTTACTACCAGTTCCACTACGCACGAGATTAGCGGATTGCCATCTGGTTCTTACACGGTTACAGTGAAAGACGGGAATAATTGTGTGATTGTCAAGACGATTCAGGTTTCAAAAGTTGAAAACAGCTTGAGTTTGAAATTGACGGTCACGGAAGGGAACTGCGGTCAACCGAGTAAGATTTTGGTAGATGTGGACGGCGGTGCACCAGCATATCTCATTACCTGGGAGGGGCCGGTTGATGGCGAAGCCAATAGCAACAGCGATAAATACGAGATTAATAATGTTCCGGCGGGAACTTATACAATTAAAGTTTTTGATAAAAATTGGTGTAGCATTTCCAAAACGGTGGTTGTGACCGGCGGCTCGCCAGGTTTTGATTTCAAACTCACTTCAACCAATGGGGTTTGCGAGACGCCGGGTGCCATCAAAATAGTCATTGAAGGAGGTAAACCATCATATCAGATTTCGTGGGATGGACCAAGTAACAACGATGGCTCGATTACAACCAGCTCTACCACGCACGAGATTAGCGGTCTGCCATCTGGTTCTTACACGGTTACAGTGAAAGACGGGAATAATTGTGTGATTGTCAAGACGATTCAGGTTTCCAAGTTGGAAAACAGCTTGAGTTTGAAATTGACGGTCACGGAAGGGAACTGCGGTCAACCGAGCAAGATTTTGGTAGATGTGGACGGCGGCTCGCCGGCTTATCTGATTACCTGGGAGGGTCCGGTGGATGGCGAAGCCAATAGCAACAGCGATAAGTACGAGATTAATAATGTTCCAGCGGGAACTTATTTAATTAAAGTTTTTGATAAAAACTGGTGTAGCATTTCCAAAACGGTGGTTGTGACCGGCGGCTCACCCGGTTTTAGTTTGCAATTGACACCTGTCAACGGTATTTGTGAAACACCAGGCACCATCAAAGTGAAGATTGAAGGTGGTAAAGCGCCTTACAAGATTACTTGGGATGGACCAGGCAGCAACGATGGCTCCACTTCGTCGAATGCTACCAGTTTTGATATTGCTAATTTACCAGCAGGTAATTACACCGTTACGGTGAAAGATGCCAATAATTGTGAGGTTTCCAAAACGACGCAGATTTCAGTTGGTGAAAATAGTGTCACGTTTGTTACCACGATCAAAGATGCGACTTGTCTCCAAAGTGGTGCTATTTTGGTAGATGTTAATGGCGGAACGGCGCCTTTCAAAATCAGCTGGGATGGTCCGGGTAATAATGATGGGAATATTAATACGAATAGCGATAAGTTTGAAATTGTCAATCTTACCCCAGGTACTTATGCGATTAAAGTAGTGGATGCCAACTGGTGTACTTTCTCGAAAACGGTAACGGTAGGTGGCAGTACAACGGGTGTTGATATTGAGCTGACGTCTCAAAATGGCATCTGTGAAACCCCCGGCGGTATCAAAATAAAGATTTTGACCGGACAGGCACCATTCAAAATCAGCTGGGATGGTCCGGGTAGTACGGATGGCAATGTCACTACGAACTCTAATCTCCACGAAATCAGTGGCTTACCGGCAGGCAATTACAGCATTACAGTGAAAGATGCGAATAATTGTACGGTGACTAAAACGACGCAAATTTCCGTACCGGAAAGTAATTTACAGATTACGTTGACAGCGTTGAATGGTGCTTGCGGTCAGAACGGCTCCATTAAAGTCAATGTGAGTGGCGGCTCACCGAACTTTATCATTGAATGGGAGGGTATTGTGGACGGCTCGACTACCACGAATGCCAGCAATTTCACAATCAACAACTTACCCGCTGGTTCTTACACGATTAAGGTAACCGACGCAAACTGGTGTACCACCTCCAAAGTGTTAGCAGTTGCCAGCACGCCGGCTAATCTGTTTACAGCGACGCCTACGCACGGTACCTGTGATGCGCCTGGTTCCATCAAGCTGAATCTGAGTGGTGGCGCTACACCTTACAGTATTACCTGGACAGGTAACAACACACCGGTGATGACTACGGGCTCCAGCTATGTTATCAATAATTTACCGGCTGGTTCTTATACGGTTAAAGTAACAGATAATCAGGGTTGTACAGATACTAAAATTGTTGTAATAAATGCCAACCAGAGTAACTTGCAGGTACAGGCAACCTTGCAGGAAGGCAATTGCGGCGAAGCCAGCAAGGTATTGATTAGCTTTACTGGTGGTACTGCTAAATATAAAATTGAGTGGGCAGGTCCGCAAAATGGCTCGGTACAACAAGTGAGTGCCACAAATTATGAACTGACCGGCTTACCCGCGGGCAAATACAACGTTACGGTTACGGATGCCAACTGGTGTATGGCTTCGACGACGATTACCGTAGTACATTCTTCGGGTGATTTGTTCAAAGCGAAGCCTTTCAATGGCACTTGCGAAAGCTTTGGTTCCATCCGCTTGAGTTTAATTGGTGGGATGCCGGTTTATCAGGTGAGTTGGACTGGTCCGACGCCGGGGGCAGGTTCTACTTCCGACACCGCTTTTGTATTGCAAAACTTGGCTCCGGGGACTTACACCATTAAAGTAACTGACAAGAAAGGTTGTGTGGAGACGGAAACAGTAGTTTTAAGTCAGAACCAAAGCAACATTGATTTTGATGCAGCACTGATTATCAATGAGTGTGGACAATACAACACGATTTGGATTGATATCAATACCGGAATGCCAACTTACACCATTAAATGGGATGGTCCTGGTAATCAAGATGGTAGCGGCACTACCAACACAACCGGTTTTGAAATTGAAGATTTGCCCTCCGGTAAATATACCATCACCGTATTTGACAAAAACTGGTGCTATGCGGATACGATGATAACCATTTACAGTGAAGGCGCAGATGTTTTCTCGGCTACGCCAACGCAAGGCACTTGCGGGCAGTTCGGTGCAATCAAATTGAATTTTGGGGGAACCCCGCCTTACAAAGTAAAATGGGACGGACCAGTAGATGGTGATACCACGATCAATGCAAATATGTATGTCATTGGCAACCTGCCAAGTGGTGCCTACATTGTAACTGTAACGGATGCTAAAGGCTGTAGTGAAAAAGACACAATACAAGTCGTTGGTGATCAGGGTTTAATAGCCGATATTGATGGTACCAACGGAAATTGTAGTACCGAGGGGAAAATCTCTGTCAATATTACTACCGGACAAGGACCTTTTGCCATTATTTATAAAGGTATGGGTATTACGGATACCGTGACTGTTACAGATATTGGCGAGTTGGTTCTGGCTGATCTCGAAGCTGGTAATTACACCGTTACTGTACGTTCTCAGAATAGTTGTTCGGTTTCGGAAGATGTTACCATTTCGATTACTGAATCGCAATTGGATTTTAGCACCAGCATTTCTAACGCAACCTGTGGCGCAGCCGGCAAAGCGCGGCTCAATCTCAGTGGCGGCGATACGCCTTATACCATCACATGGTCGGGTAATGGAGTGAATCAGACGGCTACCACGACTCAGGATACGTTTACCATTGCTAACCTTCCAGCCGGTACGTACACAGTCACGGTAAAGGATGACATTAACTGTTCGGTTACAAAACAGGTGAAAATCATTACCGCTGAAAATAACTTAGAAGTACTGGCGACCGTAACCAATGGTGCTTGTGGTCAGACAGGGCAAGTGCTCGTAAGTGCTTCGGGTGGGGTAGCGCCATTTACCTATCAGTGGAGTGGTCCTGCAAACGGTTCGCAAACCGTCAATACGCCATCTTATACCATCAATAATTTGAATAGCGGTACTTACAACATCACTGTGACGGATGGTGGCGGCTGTAGCAAAACCCGAATGGTGAGTGTAAATAACAACAACCAGATGCCGAGTGCGAATTTTGCCTTTACGATCAACGGCATGAACGTTGTATTTACCAATCAATCTACACCTGGTAGTTATCAATGGACCTTCGGCGATCAGGCGAATTCTACGCAGAATAATCCGAACCACACTTACCTTACTACCGGCACGTTCAACGTTTGTTTGAAAGTGACCAACAGTTGCGGTACCAAAGAAATCTGTAAAGAAGTGACCATAGGCACTCCAGCCGGTGCGGTGAATATTGACGTGCGCGATGGCGCGGGTGGCAAAGGTGAAATCGTGTACATTCCGGTGGTCATTGAAAATTGTGTGACGAATACGCTGGTTTCTCTGGCGGGTTCTTTGCAAATTGAAAACACCAATGTTGCGGTTATCACCGGCATTCTGCCTGGGTCTATTTCACCACAGTATTCAGCAGCTAATCGCACCTTTAGTTACTATGCCAACAACGGAAGCGGCGTACCGTGCGGTGCCGGGCAAATTTTGTTCTACGTGGCGGTAGAATTAAAAGGCAATGCCGGTACTTCGACGATTTTACGAATTGTCAATACACCACTGGCAATTGAAGTAGGCGGTATCGCTAATGGCGGGCCTACCAGCATTCCTCACATCGTAAGCGGAGGTACGGTTTCGATCCAAAGTATTGCGGTGTTACAAGGTGACATTACTACTTATTGGGGTGATGCGCTACCGCACGTAGAAGTAAATATCAATAGTGGCAACCTAAGCAAGAAAGACACGACCGATAATAATGGAAAATATAAAATTCCAGCTTTGCCATTGGGTAAGGAATATACGGTATTGCCAAAGTTGAATGACAACAATCCGGCGAATGGGCTTTCTACTTACGCACTTTTTGCCGGACAGCGCTTTATCATTGGCATGCAACCTGCCGAAATTGTGTCGCCGTACCAAATCATTGCCGGAGACGCAAACTGTGACGGACGTTTTACTTCGCTCGATTTATTTATCATTCAGCGCCTGATCATTGGCACCAGCCAGGATTTTGGTGCGTGCCCATCGTGGGTGTTTGTAAAAGCAGGCGAGCAAATGCCGGTAGAATTCACGGCTACCAACGTCTTCCCGTATCACAACTGCGATACCATGATGCTGATGAAAGACACCAGCTCTAATTTCATTGGCGTAAAGGTAGGCGATATTCTGGGACATGCGAATCCACAATTGCTAAACATAGAACAGCGTAGCTTATCGACGTTGCGACTCATCGCACAAAACCGCGTTTACCGTGCTGGTGACATTGTGGAAATTGCTCTGACGAGTGAAGAATTCCGCGAAATTGCCGGCTACCAAATGGGGCTGTCATTCGACGCCAATCATTTGGAATTCTTAGCTTTATCTTCCGATGCGCACTCGCCTTTTGCTCGTATCGCACTGAACGATGCCCAGGCTAAAAATGGCTTACTGCGCCTGAGTTGGTTTGATCCAAGTGGTCAGGGTATTAACACCCAGGTGGATGAGCAATTGTTTACCCTGCGTTTCGTAGCGCTGCAAGACATTGATAACCTGGCAAATCTGCTGGAAGTGAACTCGCGCTTCATGCGTGCGGAGGCATACACCACCCAGGCAGAGCGCAAGAATATTACCTTGCAATTTATCGGTCAGCCATTGGTAGCGCCGAACGAGCAGGTAGCGGTTGGGTATAAATTGTACCAAAACGTACCGAATCCATTCAACCAGCAGACAGTTATCGGTTTTGACTTGCCACAGGATATGCAGGCGGATTTAATCGTCTTTGATCAACTGGGGCGGGTGGTGAAAACATTCAATGGCAATTACAGCCGGGGATACAATCGCATTGAATTCCCGCGCGAAACACTCGGTGCCGGGATGTATTATTACACCTTGCGTACTGCGAATTTTGCACAAACCAAGAGTATGATTATTTTTGAGTGATAATAAAGAAATCTGGCACACTTCCGAAGTGTGCCAGACTCTTAGTATAAATTTTCTATCCCAAACCGATTATAGAGTTGCGACTTTGCCAGGGCTTATACTAAATTTGAAATGAGCAGGCGTAATTATAAAAATATCAAACACTTGAAAATCAAATAGTTTGGTAATAATTAATGCGCCATTATCAATTGGGAATGGTATTAGTGCTATGCAAAATCGGCTCGACATGAACATACAATTATGAGACAAATCAGGCTCATTCTTAGTATCGGGGCTTTGTTGACAACTACATTCCTATTTGCACAAGAACCAGTTATTCTGGCGCTCCCCGACACTTCTACTACCAGTGGCGATACGCTTCGTGTGGACATTACTGCCCGACAATTTCGTGAAATTGCCAGTTTTCAGTTTTCATTTCAATGGAATCCTGCGGTCTTACAATATGCGGGTTTTGAAGAAACCAACCTGCCCATTGTGGCGGTTGGCAATGCGAATGCCGCTAATGGAGTGCTGCGTTTTAGTTGGTTTGATATCAATTTGACCGGACAAACCTTGCCAGATAATAGCTCTATCGTGCGGCTGAAATTTTTTGTCAATGGTGGTAACGGCACCTTCACCAATCTGACGATTACCAATACGCCGCTGGCAATTCAAATTTTTCGCTCAAACGGAACTGGCGGTTTTATTCCAGCGACTTTGAATCCTGAAAATGGCTCCGTGACAGTCGGAACGCAAAATGCCTTTCGCGCCAGTTTTACTACTACCAATATTCTTTGTTTTGGGGCAAATACGGGCACCATTAGTACTACCTTGATCAACAAACCTAATGGAGCAACGGTGCGTTGGACGGGTCCGAATAATTTTCAATCGCAAGAAGAAGACTTGAGCAATCTGCCCGCGGGTACCTACAATTTGCAGGTTGCGAATGGTGGGAATATGCTGCTGGATACGATTTTCACCCTCACCCAACCCGCTACACCGCTGACGATTGATACCATTCTTGCCCGGCAGGCTTCATGCACGCAACCGACCGGTTCGGCGACAGTTACCGCAATAGGTGGAGTGCTACCATACCGCTATAGCCTGGGTAGCAATTTTTTAAATAGTAATCAATTTTCTAATTTAAATCCAGGATTATACAATATAACAGTACGCGATTCTAATAACTGTACTGTGTCCGATACTTTTCGCATTCGCGCTGCTGACGCACTGACATTGAGTTTGCCGGATACGCTAGCCATTTGTGCCGGTCAAAATACCACGCTTGACGCGGGCGCTTTCGCTTCGTACCGCTGGTCCACCGGTGCCACTACACGTTCACTAATGGTCTCAGCACCAGGCACTTATACGGTCACTGTTACCAATGCCGACGGCTGTTCGGGGGCAGGTACAACCCGTGTGATGTCGGCGGTGGCACCGCAGTTACAACTGGCAGATTCCATTTCCATTTGTACTGGTCAAAGTATTGCATTGGATGCGGGCGTACACAGCACTTATCGCTGGTCGAATGGTGCGACGAGCCGTACTATTTCCGCTTCGACTACTGGTACTTATAGCGTTACGGTTACAAATGTAAATGGCTGTTCTACAAGCGATTCCATCCGTGTAGTGCCGGGTAACAATTTGCAATTGCAATTAGCAGATTCTATTTCTATTTGTACCGGTCAAAATGTAACGCTGGATGCCGGGGTTTTTGCAAGCTATCGCTGGTCGAATGGTGCAATGACGCGCACTATAAATGTTTCTAATACAGGTACTTATGTGGTTACAGTGACAAATACATCGGGCTGCTCTGGTATAGATTCGATTCGCGTCGTACCTGGTAACAATTTGCAATTGCAACTGGCAGATTCTATTTCGATTTGTACCGGACAAAATGTAACGCTGGATGCCGGGGTTTTTGCAAGCTATCGCTGGTCCACTGGTGCCATGACGCGTACTATAAATGTTTCTAATACAGGTGCTTATGTAGTAACGGTGACCGATGCAGTGGGTTGTTCCGGCGCTGATTCTATTCGGGTTGTACCTGGAGTTGCGCCATTGTTACAATTGGCAGATTCTATTTCGATTTGTAATGGTCAAAGCCGGGCCTTAGATGCAGGCATTCACAATAGCTATCGCTGGTCCACCGGCGCTACAACGCGCACCATCAGCGTATCCAATATTGGAACCTTTGCGGTAACTGTCAGCAATGCTGCCGGTTGTACGGCGTCCGATTCCGTTCGGGTGCTTGCCGGAGCCGCGCCAATGTTGGATTTGGGCGACACCACTTTTATTTGCAATGGCGAAAATGTTCTGCTTGACGCCGGGATGTTTGCAGCTTATCGCTGGTCAACGGGCGCTAGCACCCGTACCATCAATGTGTCAAGTGCTGGCAATTTCAGTGTTACCGTTACGAATGCAGCGGGCTGCACCGCCGCAGATACTGTGCGGGTACTAGCCGAATCCTTTCAACTCAGCATTGCCGCGGATAGCCTCGAAGTGTGCCCCGGTACTGCCATGTGGTTGACAGCTACGCTAGCCGAACGTTATACCTGGATCGATACCTCCCGTACCTTGAGCGCTACCAATATTCGCCGACCACTGGCGCGCCCGCGCACCAACACTCGCTACACGCTCATCGCTGAGAATGGCTGCGGTACGGATACGGCTTTTGTAGAAATAAAAGTGCTGAAAGTCACGGCTACCGCCGGACCTGATACTTGCATTGCACCGGGCGACGAGCTCGAATTGTACGCATCGGGTGGGGTGGCTTACTTTTGGTTTTTAAATGATTATCCCGTAAGCAATCCGAATATTCCCAATCCGACGGTTCAACCGGAAGATAGCACAAGCTATTTTGTACAGATAACCGACATCCGGGGTTGCCAAATACTGGATACCATTATAGTGTTGGTTGCCAATAATCCGCTCGATATTATGGCAGTGAACATGATTACGCCCAATGGCGACGGCAAGAATGATGTGCTGGAATTCAAGGGATTAGAAAAATACGGTTTGAATACATTGAAAGTTTACAATCGCTGGGGCGACCTGGTCTATCAAAAAATCAATTACCAGAAAGATGACGAGCGCTTCAACGGTACCCGCAACGGCAAACTCCTACCCACCGGCAATTATTATTATGTGCTTTCCTTCCGCGATGGCGATATTAAACAAACGTTGACGATTTTAAGAGAATGAGATAAATATGAGATATGAAATATGAGATATGAAATTTGCAATAGGAAAGTAATAATGCGTGATTTATATTATAAAAAGTAAATAACCCCCCAATAACCGATAACCGATAACTGATAACCGATAACCGATAACCATTAACCAATAACCGATAACCAAAAATGCGATATACTTTACTCTTTATACTATTAGTTCCCATCTTCTTAAAAGCACAACAACTGCCCGACCGCAGCGCTTTCAGCGAGATGGCTTTTGTGTGGAACCCAGCCATGACGGGGGTGTACGACTATTGGGAAGTGAGCGCCAACTACCGCCAGCAGTGGTTTGGCTTTGACAATGCGCCACGCACGGGCATCATTGCTGCGCAATATCCTTTTGAAAAACAAAACATGAGCATCGGAGGCTATTTTATGCACGATAAAATTCAGCCGTTCACCGCTTCTACGCTGGCGTTTTCGTATGCCTACCGTTTCCAGCCAGGATTTGCCAGATTTGACCGGGCAACCATCGGTGCCTCCGTGAATGCTTCGCAATACTTAGTGGATGCCCTGGAAATTGTTGTGAACGATCCTGACGATAAACTGGTGCCAATCGGCGAAAGTAGTGATATGCGCTTTAACGCTGGCGCGGGCTTTTTTTATACCACTTATGCCGGTACGCGTCGCAAGAGCTATGAGGAGGAAAATGCTTTCTTCTTCGGCGCAGCCGCTAATCAGGTTTTTCCCGCAGATTTGGTGATTCGCGAGGGCAATCGCTTTGCCAATTGGAAACGCGCCATTCACGGCAACGCACTAGTCGGCGCACGCCTGGTAAATGATAAATTCTTCATCGAGCCTTCAGCCTGGATCAATTATAGCACCCAAAACAACCTCAACGCCAATATAAATGTGAAAATGGAAATGTACGAGACGTTCTGGACTGCCATCACGTACTCCACCAACCAAACCATGGCACTGCAAGTGGGCGTCATTACCCGAGCTGGCTTTGCGAAAACCGATTACTGGCGCATTGGCGCACTGGGTTCTTACAACATTGGTGATTTTGGCAACTTCCGCGGTGCCGGTGTTGAAATCAATTTCGCTTATCGCTTTGCCTTATAACAGCAGCGTTTGAATAAACGGCTGTTTTTCAGGATAATCGGTGGTGTAATGCAGCCCCCGACTCTCTTTACGCATCGAAGCCGAGCGCGTCACCAGATAAGCGATGGTAATCAGGTTGCGCAATTCGCATAACTGCGGTGACAAGGTCGTCGTTTCGTACAATTGCTCGGTTTCACGGTACAAAATGTAGAGTCGATCTAAAGCGCGCTTCAAGCGAACATTAGAGCGCACGATGCCCACATAATTGCTCATGATTTCTTTCAATTCCTTCAAACTCTGCGTGATTAACACCATCTCCTTCGGGTCGGTCGTGCCCTGTGCATTCCAGGCAGGGATCTCCGTTTGAATACGCCACTGGTCAATCTGAGGTAAGATGTCCAACGCAATGCGGTAGGCAAATACCATTGCTTCTAACAACGAGTTGGAAGCCAAACGATTAGCGCCGTGCAGCCCCGTGCAGGTGCATTCGCCTACGGCGTACAAGTGCTGAATGGTGCTGCGCCCCATTTCATCTACGCGGATGCCGCCGCACATATAATGACAGGCGGGCACCACCGGAATCATATCTTTCATCGGGTCAATGCCAATGCTCAGACACTTTTCGTAAATGGTAGGAAAATGCGCCACAAAGCCTTCTTTTTCCAGATGCCGACAATCCAGAAACATGCACTCATCCCCACTGAGTTTCATCTCGTTGTCGATGGCTCGCGCCACAATGTCGCGCGGCGCCAGCGACAAGCGTTCATCATATTTATGCATAAACTCTTCGCCAGCGCGGGTTTTCAGAATGCCGCCATAGCCCCGCACGGCTTCCGACACCAAAAAAACCGGATTGTCCCCGGCGGGATTATACAAAGCCGTGGGGTGAAATTGTACAAATTCCATGTTTTCTACCCAACCCTTGGCGCGATACACCATTGCAATGCCGTCGCCGCTGGCAATCACCGGGTTCGTCGTATTGCGATAGACCTGTCCCACACCGCCCGTGGCAATAATCGTTACTTTCGCCAGGCATTTTTCAATCTCGCCCGTCTGCTTATTCAAAGCGTACAAGCCATAACACTCAATATCGGGCATCAGCCGCGTCACCGTGTAGCCCAGATGATGCTGCGTG
>JBKBWT010000056.1:0-20712 GCA_046314415.1 Saprospiraceae bacterium | reverse complement strand
CGTCAAGCCAGTGCGTGTACCCCAATCGTGTAGTAGATTTACTTTATCCTCTTCATAACGGGCAAAATCATTAAATGTAGTGGATGTAAAATTGGTTTGGTTGATAGAAGCTTGATTTTCAATGCGTTTTCCACGTTCATTACTGACTTTTATAAAATAATAATTTCTAGTATCATAAATATTTTTTTGCAGATTAAATTCCTGATTGGTCGCATCATAAGTCCATTTGTCGGGACCTTCCCCATAAAAAAGAATATAATCGCTTTCGTTGAATCTGCCGTCCTCTTCGCCGATTACAAGAATATGATTTTCAATCAAATCATCCGCTCGTTCGGCACCGGTAAATTTCGGTAGAATGCCGCCGCCATTGCCATAAATCTTGATATTACGAGGATCAATATTATCTAAGTTGCTAATACCCAGGGTGTTTTTCAGGAAATTATAACTCAAGCGATAAACGCCATCTCGATTGGTAGCAAATTTATATATTTCTCCTTCGCTTAATACCGAAACGGTGGTACCAGTAGGGCCCCGGGTTTCAATATTTAGTCGAGGGATTTGTGTAATGCGTAATTCGCCTTCAATCAAGCGTTCATAACGGTTGCCCCGACGCACCATTGGTACAAATGATACCTTCCCCACATATCCCTGCCGCTCGCGGTACACTTCGGTATAAAATGTAATATTATCATTGAGTAAAGTATCATCGGGCGAGGGCGCTTTGTCAAAGGCTTCAAAACGAGCGCCTACGAGCTGCACCTGCAAATTGCCTGCTGAATTGACGGGAAGCTCCTGGATATACCAGGGTAAACTTGGGTATTGAGTACCTGCCACTGCGCCGTCGAAGCGCCAGCGCTCGTATTCGACATTACTTACTTTGAAGCGCACCGGGGTTTGCTCCCATTTAAGATTGACCGACAACGAAGATTGCGCATTGACGTATAGCTGACCGAATAAAAACAGGAAAATCAATCCGGGCGTAAAATTTTTCATATTTTTCCCAAGTTTTATTACTTGTTGTTATTACTTAAGTATTGTAAGCTTGTTTATGTTGTACTTAACTTAACAAAAAATACCGGCTGACAGATAACCGTTAACTGATGTAGAAACGTTGTACGTGCAAGCCTATTGTTTTAAAATTGGACGGCGAAACGACACAAATTTATAGATATACCAGCAAACAGCGACCAGATGTGGCGTGGTTTTTCGGTATATCCAATATTCATTACCTGCGGGCTAAAAAAATACTATGAGAATATTCATTTTACTCTTGTCGCTTTTGGGAATGGCGGGGATGCTGCAAGCACAAGACCCTTTATTCTCTCAATTTTATGCTGCTCCCTTACAGATTAATCCGGCTTTTGCCGGGGTGACGTATGCGCCGCGGGTGACGTTCAACTATCGGAGTCAGTGGGCGCAGATTGAAGGCGGCTACCAGACGTATGCTGCCGCTTACGAACAATCCATTCCCAGGCTCAATAGTGGCTTGGGTTTAATGCTGTCATCCGATGATGCGATGAATGGAGTGTATAAAACCACGCGCATCAGTGCAGTGTATAGCTACGGTTTGCAGGTTAAGGAAGATTTCTTTATGAAATTTGGCGTCGAAGCCGGTATGATAGGCACGCGACTTGACTGGGAACGCTTGCAATTTGTAGATCAATTAGACCCCTTAACGGGCGGGAGCGATGGGGGAGGGAATCCTATTCCCAGCGAAGAACAAATGCCTGCGAGTTTGAATAACAATGTGTTAGATATTTCCGCTGGATTGCTGATGTACACCAAAATTTTATATGGTGGCATTTCGGTGAAGCATATCAATAATCCGGATGATAGTTTTTTATCTTTGGGCAACAATCTGGCTGCGGGAATGCCCATTCGCATCACTGTACACGGTGGCGCAGAAATAGAAGTTAAAAAAGGCAATAATCGAAATCCGGGCGCGTTTATATCCCCAAATATACTAATTGCGCGGCAGGCAGCGTTCACACAGGTGAATGTTGGTGCCTATTCGGGTTTCGGCAGGTTTTTTGGTGGAGTATGGTATCGCCATGCTGGTAAAAACCCGGATGCTGCCATTATTTTGGCAGGTTTTCGCGAAGGTGCCTTGCGTATTGGTTACAGTTATGACCTGACTATGTCGAAGTTGGCGAATGTAAGTCCTGGTGGCACGCACGAAATTTCACTGACCATCAATTTTGATGATAGTCGGGAAGCCCAACGCCGCCGGAAATCAGCGCGTTACAATGATTGTTTTAAGATGTTTAAATAGTTGAATATCAATGCTTTTTAATAAGTTGGAAATGAGAATGGAGTGATTACGAAAGTTAAATTCATACTCTTCAACTACAAACGTCAAACATTTAAACAATAAACTTATATATTTGTCAGTCAAATTCTTTAAGCGTAATAACGAAGGAAATCATGGACAAACTCTTTAGATCAGGTGTAATCCTGTTGGGCGCTGTATTGCTACTAGCTTCCTGTAGCAAGAAAGAACGTTCCTCTACTACTGGCTGGAAATACAATGACACCAAGTGGGGAGGCTTCGAAAAATTAAACTATGAAGGGCAAATTGCGGGTCCAAACCTCGTACTCATCCAAGGTGGTACTTTTACAATGGGTACAACCGAGGAAGATGTAATGAGAGAATGGAATAACATCCCTCGCCGCGTTACGGTGTCTTCATTCTACATGGACGAAACAGAAGTTTCCAATCTTGACTACCGCGAGTATCTATACTGGGTAGATCGGGTTTTTGCAGAGTCTTACCCGGAGGTTTTCCTCAGTGCTCTGCCGGATACGCTGGTATGGCGCGAGGAATTGTCATTTAACGAGCCATTGGTAGAGACGTATTTCCGTCACCCCTCGTATGATGACTATCCGGTAGTGGGTGTTACCTGGGTACAGGCAAACGAATACTGTAAGTGGCGTACGGACCGTGTCAACGAAATGATGCTGGTAGAACAAGGCGTATTGAATACCAACCCCGAGCAGAAGGACGAAGATAACTTCAACACGGATGCTTATTTGGTAGGTCAGTATCAAGGCAATGTTCGTAAGAACTTGAAAGACCTCAAGACTGGCGGCGAGCGTCCGGTTCGCTTCGAGGATGGTATCTTATTGCCATCTTATCGCCTGCCTACAGAGGCAGAATGGGAATATGCAGCTTTGGCTTTGCAAGGCAATCGCTCTTCGGAAAAAGACGAATTGATTACGGATCGTCGAATCTATCCTTGGGATGGCAATACCGTTCGCTATCAAAAGCGCGATAAGTATCAAGGCTCCATGCTGGCAAACTTCAAGCGCAGCGCAGGTGACTATATGGGTACAGCGGGTAAATTGAATGACGATGCGTGTCCGACTGCACCGGTACGTTCTTACTTACCAAATGATTTTGGTCTGTACCATATGGGTGGCAACGTAAGTGAATGGACTGAAGACCTCTTCCGTCCTTTAACCAGCATTACGCTGCGCGACGTAGAAAACCACGACTTAAACCCGTACCGCGGTGGCAGATTCCAGCAAAAAGTACTGGATGAAAATGGTCGCCCGGTAGAAAAAGACAGCTTGGGTCGTATTCGTTACGAATATGTAGAAGATGATGAGGTAGCCAACCGCGAAAACTATAAGCGTGGCTCGGTTCACAATTATCTTGATGGTGACCAGGAATCATCGGCATTCTATGAATATGGCGTGAGCACGCTCATCAGCGATAAATCGCGCGTAGTAAAAGGTGGCTCCTGGGCAGACCGCGCATTCTATCTGTCGCCGGGTGTGCGCCGTTTTAAGGAAGAAGACAAAGCGGATCGCACCATTGGTTTCCGTTGTGCGATGATTCGTGTGGGTTCACCGAGTGGCAACGACGATCCAGGTGGTTTACAATTTAAGACCAAGGGTCGTGGCAAGAAACGCGAAAGAAGATTCTAACCTTTTCAAGCATAAATTTTCTAAACTGTCTCCACATTGCCTTGTTGCAGTGTGGAGATTGTTTTTAATTTTGAGACGTGTCAAATTTCGAACTGGCACGCTTTGACAAACACTAAAAACTGTTGTAATGGTTACGACTGAACAACTCTACTCCATTTTTTTGCAACATCCCAACATTGTTACCGATTCACGCCAGGTGAAAGCAGGCGACTTGTTTTTTGCGCTGAAAGGGGAACGATTTGATGGCAATCAGTTCGCGCAAAAGGCATTGGAGCAAGGTGCAGCTTATGTGGTGGTGGATGACGCAACGGTGGTAAGCTCGGCGCAGTTTTTATTGGTGGAAGATACGCTGCTGGCGTTGCAACAATTGGCACAGTTTCATCGTCGACATTTTGATATTCCGGTGATTGCGGTTTGCGGCAGCAATGGAAAAACAACCACCAAAGACTTGATTAGCGCCGTGCTAAGTAGCCATTATCCAACCCATTACACAAAAGGAAATTTTAATAATCATATCGGAGTACCCTTGACCATATTGGCAATGCCGCCAAAAACTGAAGTTGCTGTGCTGGAAATTGGCGCGAATAACATCGGCGAAATTGATGCGCTTTGTAAAATAGCCGAACCAACCCACGGTTTGATTACTAATATCGGCAAGGAACATCTCGAAGGTTTTGGAGGCTTGGAAGGCGTAAAGCAAGGAGAATCAGAACTTTATCGCTATTTAGCAGCACACAAGGGTATGGCGTTTATCAACAAAGACGAGCCATTTTTGGAGGAACTTGCTCAGCCAGTAAAGAAAAAATTTTTCTATGCCCGCAGTGAGTCGTTTGATATGAACAATCCGATCTACGAGATTCGTTTGTTGCAAACCTTACCTTTTGTCAAAGTCGCTTTTCACAATGATGATTTTGATGAAGTAATCGAGGTGAATTCGCAATTGTTTGGTAAGCATAATTTTGCTAACATTATGACTGCCATTGTGTTAGGGCGTTATTTCAAAGTGCCGGCGCATAAAATTAAAGCGGCAATCGAACATTATAAACCGCTGAGCAACCGCTCGCAGATTTTGCAAATCGACTCCAATACATTTTTGATGGACGCCTATAATGCCAATCCGAGCAGCATGGAACAGGCGATTCTCACTTTTGCTGAAATGAAAGGCACGCATAAAATTGCCATTCTCGGTGATATGTTGGAACTCGGCGAAGCCTCCGCTGTAGAGCATTCGCTCATTGCACAAATGGCTGTTAATCAAGGCTTTGATCAAGTTGTTCTGGTCGGAAAAGAATTTGAGTCGGAAGCCAGGAAACATCATGTTTTACATTTTGAAAATGTTACTACTTTGCGCGAATGGTTTGAAACACAGCATTTTACCAATACTGTTTTTCTCTTAAAAGCTTCCAGGGGTATTCAATTAGAAAAAATGTTGGCGCAAGCGGTGGCGCATTGAAATAAAAAGTGGGGAAGATTGAGTTGTGCTTGATAATCAGCCGCTTTTGCTAAACATTATAAGAAACGCTTATACGCATTCAGTAGTCTTTCAGGAAGTTCATCCTGGCAGGCAAGCTTGTAATCATTGTACGAACAAGGAATAAGCCGGTGTCGATTGTATTTCTTGCCAATTTTTACCGGTACCTGCATCCACCAGCGACCACTGCGTTGGCTTTTCCAGAAAACCAACTGATACTCAATGCCTTTGAAGTCCACGATGTATTCGGTTAAGCCATCATTGGAAGCCGGAAAATCATTTTTGCGATTGTAAAAACCTTCTACAAAATACCAGATCATCTGTGCCACTACCTTCGCGGTTTGTGCATTCCGGTCTAAAGTATTATCAAAACCTATAATTCCAAATGCTTTTAATTTGTCGCTCATGCCCGCATATCGGCATATTTGGCAGGCTTCTTCTACGGTAAAACCGCTCGGAGTCGCATTGGCAATGCCCGGCGCATCCGCCATTTTTAACGCGTTAAGATGGAAGGTCATTAAATCACCGTCCCGTACAATGGGTTCAACTTCAGACAATTCCGCACGTGCTACGCCAAGTCGCATGCAATCAAAATGATTTTTTTCCAAAAATTGAAAAGCCTCCGGTGCCGTGTAATGTGTTTGGCAGCCAATCGCTCCAAAGTGAAATAAACGCGAACGCGTATTGAGCAGCATATCATTCAGATAGTAGGCATCTTCCCCTTTTCGGGCTTCATCAAGGGGTAAGCGTTCATCTACAATATTAAAATTAACGTGAGATTGTAAACTCTGGAAAGCTTTATACAAGGCGACAATATGCGTTACATTGGGACTGATAAGAATTGGAATGATCTGACTATCAAGGAGTTCTTTTAATAATGGAATCAGAAAGGCATTATCGGATTTGCGGGCATTCCCCAAATCGGCAATTGGCAATTGTTGAAACGGAAAACTCATTACATACAAAGCCTGCCGAACTGCATTCATGTCGGTTTCGGGCATACCGAGTAAAGCGATGCGCGTTTGCTCCAAATTTGGCATCGTTTCCGCATGTAGCTGCAATTTTCTACCAAAGGAATGAGGCGCTAGAGTGTCGGTTGAAAACAGATCGGAAGCAATCGGTCGAAGCCAGTTGTCAAGCATAATTTCGTCAATTCGGTCAACAAATTTAAGGATTCTGCTTAAAATTCAGCATTTAAAACGGAATTCAGAAGAAAAAAGTAAAGCATTTTGTGTACTTGGATATTTAACAGACAAGAAGAGGGGTAAATTTAAAAAATCAGCATAAATTTTTTAGTGAAAATGAAACCTTTTCGTGGTTTTCTCGTGAAATTAAGTAGTAAGATGTTTACATCAGATGAAATTTTTTTGTAGCAAGTTAAAATAAAAAGTATTTTTGCAGCTAGTAAGCAAAGTTCGCAAATGGGTCGGCTAAATAATCCACCGCATAAGCGTTCAACAAACCTTTAAACAGTAGAGACCTCGCTCAAACCTAGCGCTATCCCGAAGGCAGTGTATGCCGGGGCACAGCCAATAGCAAATCATACAAAACGCCTTAATTGACTACCTCAATTATATTAAGGTTATATCACTATGGAACCAATATTTTTGAATATAATCCCCTATGACTATGACAATTAAACGTACTATTGTTTTATTGCTTCTGTTGATGGTTGCCGTTGCCTCCTGGGCACAAAAGACGAAGAAAAATAACGACAGCAGCAAAGCCAAAGAGAAAGAGAAAAAAGAGAAAACTACGACTGCACCGAAACAGGAAACGACGAACTACAAGGCTACACCCAGCAATATGTGGGAAGTTGGCGTGCATGGCGGATACTTATTTGCATCGAGTGATGTGGCTACGAAGGGTGGTTATGGCGCGGGGTTGCACATTCGCAAGTCGCTGGATTATATTTTCTCGATACGCGGCGAGGCTTTGTATGGCAATACCAGCGGTACCGCATACGACTCCTTGCGGAACTTTGAGAATAACTGGATTTCAGGAACCGTGTTTGGATTATTCAATCTGAACAGCTTGCGTTGGAATAAGCCGTATCGTTCTATGGCATTGTATCTTGGAGCAGGTGCCGGGGCTAATTATTTTGAAACGCAGTTTTCGCGACCGGACTCCATTGATCGTAAGATATTTCTGACGAAAACTATTCCACGGGAAATAGCGCCTCACGTAGCAGTAGCAGCGGGTATTTCTTTCCGCTTAGGTAAGCGCTTCAATATCGGTTTGGATCATCAGGTCGCTTTTGCTTTAGGTACTCGAGGTGACCAATTGGATGGACTTGATCGTGATGAAAAAGGCGAGCGTACCGGCTTCGGCGATATGATGCAATATTCTAACCTGCGTTTAAATTTCAATATTGGCAGCGCCTCCAAAAATTCTGAACCGCTTTACTGGATCAATCCCTTGGACATTGTGCTGAAGGATGTGTCTGATATGAAGAAAAATCAGGATATGGCGCTAAAGGATTCAGATGCTGATGGTGTTATTGATGCCATTGATCAGGAGCCTAATACGCCACAGGACGTGGAGGTAGATACCAAAGGGCGGGTGCTGGATAGCGACCGCGACGGAGTGCCCAATCACAAGGATAAAGAACCCTACAATCCACCACGCAGCGGTGAAGTCGTGAATAGTGATGGTATTATTGAAGTATATAATCCCAATGAGCGCAGCAATATTCCTGGTGGCGCAGGAGCAATGGGCGGTGTATCCGAAGATCGGGTACGGGAAATTGTGAAAGAAGAGTTGGAAAAATACAACCTCAATGAAAGTGCCGAAGGCGTTGCTGACTGGTTTTTGCCGATGATTCACTTTGGCACTAGCAGTTATGCCATTAAATATTCTGATTATGGAACGCTGGCTAGCATTGCCCGTATGATGAAAAGTAACCAGAAACTGCGGCTCGTAGTAACTGGCTTTACCGATCAAACCGGTGCACAGGAAGCCAACGATATGCTTTCGTACCAGCGTGCGAAATCAGTCATTGATCATTTAGTAACCAATCATGGCATCAGCGCGGATCGCCTGGTATTGCAATACAAAGGACAAGAGGAAGCCTTGGTGCCGGCTGCTGCCAGCTATATGAATCGCCGGGTAGAATTTCGGGTAGCAAGTGGAGAGGATGTAGGCATGGAGACACCCTCCGGAGCAAGTAACAAGAAAAAAGATGGCTATTAATTCTAGCCTGTTATAAAATGAAAAGAGCGGTATCATTATTATTTGATGCCGCTCTTTCTATTTAGAATGGTAGGTAATACCAATAAACTACTAAATTTTAGCAGCATACGACTCGCCATTTACTAAGTGGCGTATGCCATTCACCATTTCCGGTACAGCAACAGCCGCCGCCGAAATAGACGCAAAAGCTGCCAGTTGTGGATACGTGCCAATTTTTTTGTTTTCTTCCCAATCTTCGCGCGCCATTTCCAGCGCAACAACCGAATCAGCAATGGTTTTGACGCCCATCGCAATTGGCAGAATGGGATGATGCTTTGCCCGATTTTTGCTGCCAGCCTTCGCCAGCCAGGCAGTTAAAGCATAATTGATAATATTAACCGCTGCATCGGGTATTTGCACTTTATTTGCAGTTACGTCCTCTAACTTGTCAGCAAAGGCGCTCACAACAGAAGGTTTAGATTGTTTAAGAATATTTTGCTGGTACATGGTGACCAGGTGTCCGGCAATAGCACCTACCGTAGAAATGCCTACTACCCAATTGCGGCGTTTGGTATTGGTATCAAATGGTTCGGTAATAGCAGATGTATTCATAATTTGAGAATTTTGGGTTGATACATTTTTTTAAACGAGCTAAAAGAGCGCTTGTTCAGCCCTTGCGTTCCAGCAATGCCATATAAAACCCATCAAATCCCTGCTCCTGCGGAAGAATTTGCCGCTCTTTAATCAATTCAAATGCACCTTGTTTTTCTGTCAGAAAATGCTGCACTTGCTGTTGATTTTCAGAAGGTAAAATGCTACACGTGGCATACACCAGTTTACCACCCAATTTCACCATGCGGCTATAAGATTGTAGAATATCCTGTTGGGTTTGGCGCACTTTGTCCAGAAATGCAGGCGTCAGTTTCCACTTAGCATCAGGGTTGCGGCGCAGCACACCCAGCCCCGAACAAGGCACATCCAACAGTACCCGATCTGCTGACCCGGCGAGTCGTTTGATCACTTTAGTACTGTCGATCAGGCGCGTTTCTACAATTGAAATCCCTGCACGACGCGTGCGCTTGCGCAATTCTTCAAGTTTACGCTCTTCCACATCCATGGATATGAGCTGCCCCTTATTTTGTAATAAAGCTGCGAGGTGCAATGTTTTACCACCTCCACCGGCACAAGCATCAATAACGCGCATGCCAGGCAGCACATCGAGAAAAGGTGCCACCTGCTGAGATGAATAATCCTGTACTTCAAACAGCCCCTCTTTGAATGCCTGTGTCGCAAATAAATTCTTACGCTCCGTCACTAATAACGCATCTTCTAACAAGGCAGTAGCTAGTACGCCTTCCTTTTTTAACTGTGGAATCAGTTCTGATACACTGGTTTTCAGGCGATTGGCACGAAGAATTACAGGGGCGGGCTCGTTTAAAGCATGAATCGTGGGTTCCCAATTTTCACCCAATTCTTGCTCGCCCAGCTCGTCGAGCCAATCAGGAATGGATTCACGGATTTTACGAATCCCCTGAACCGATTGATATTTTTCTATAATAATATTGGAAGGTAAGGTTCTAAACGCTTCCCAATCAGGCAGTTGCTCACCGCGGATGATCCACCAAATACCAAACAGCCGCAGCCAATCTGCTTCATTTACCGGCTGTTGTCCTTTTACTTCGTACAAAAGGCGATACCAGCGTACCATTTCATATACACTTTCGGCAAGGAATGCCCGATCGCGCGAACCCCACTGCCGATTGCTTTTTAACAGCCGCTCGATGACCCGGTCAGCATAATAACCTTGCTGAAAAATATCTTGCAGCGCTTCCACCACTGCTTTTACAAGATTGGGATACAGTTTCAACTTCTAATATTTCTGATTACGAATTTGCAGCGGTACAAAGGTAAGTTATTATCAATGGCTCGCAAGAGGAAAGTCGAAAGGCTTTTGCGCAGTCCAATATTGGTGATAGAATCTGTGTAGATCCAAATAAATAATTAGCCGACTTGAACTAATAAACGAGTGCTAGTCAGAAGTCAGAAGTAGTCGCGTAAAGCGTGGCGCAGGAGCTAACCCAGCGCCGCGCCTTTTATCTTCTGCCGCGAAAGATGCGGGTAAATAAAAACACCAGCAGTAAAATACCGCCTACTACAAGTATAACGCCCGACCATACGCCGGCTTCAAAAATATCGCCAACGACTTCGCAACTAGCGACACTGAAGGCTAGCAGCGTAAGCAGGGCAAAAGGGATGCTGCGGTTTAACGTGCTCCTCATGGTTCAATCATTTTGGTTTTATTGGATGGTTATAATAAAAATCACAATTATTATTTCTAAAACGTGTGATGGAAAGGCTTGTTCAGCCGATATTGGTACTCGTTACCCGCAATAAAAAAGCGTAAGGCATTGAAGAAAAGTTGTAAACCTGGTGGGGATTTCCGCTGTTTCAACTTCATTATTAAAAATTGGTTGGGAATAAGCGCAAGAATCGTTTATTTTGCAAATCCGAAATGTGAAATGAGCAATTGGAGCATTTTCCTTTCCCTTTTCACATTTCAAATCTCACATTTTACATTTCATATCTAAAAATGATACTATGGCTGAAGTGATACGGATGCCCCGTATGAGCGATACGATGGAAGAAGGCAACATCGTAAGCTGGCTTAAAAAAGAAGGTGATAAGGTAGAAATCGGTGATACGCTGGCAGAAGTGGAAACCGATAAAGCAACAATGGAACTGGATAGCCCGGAAGAGGGGGTGTTGCTGCATATTGCGGTAAAGGAAGGTCCGATTGCCATCAACGGCGTGATAGCGGTGATTGGCAAAGCCGGAGAAGACTGGAAGGCAGCCTTGGCAGGCGCAGGTGGCAATGGAAATGGAGCGCCCAAGCAGGAAGCACCGGCAATGACCGAGACACCAACCCCGGCGCAGGAGAATCCGGTACCAACGGCAGTGCATACCTCCGAAGGAGGCAATATTACGCAGCCAACTCAAGCCAGCAATAGCGAACCCGCCGGGGATGAACGCTTAAAGGCTTCGCCACTGGCTAAAAGCATTGCCAAAGAAGCAGGTGTGGATTTGAGCAAAATCGAAGGTACCGGTGAACACGGTCGAATCGTGAAGCGAGATGTAGAAGCCGCCATTGAATCACAAAAATCGGCTCCGGCAGCAGCGCCTGCACCCGCGACAACACCGGCTCCCGCGCAGGAACGTGCGGTTCCTCAGGTGCAAGCTTTTGCTTACGCTCCGGGAAGTGCTAATTTTGAAGAGAAACCCATCAGTCAGATGCGTAAAACCATTGCGCGTCGCCTGAGTGAGAGTAAGTTTACCGCGCCACACTTCTATCTGACCATTGAAATCAATATGGATAAGGCGGTAGAAATGCGGCAGCGCGTGAATGAAGTGGCTCCCACCAAGATATCTTTCAATGACTTTGTCGTAAAAGCGTGTGCGGCAGCGTTGCGACAGCATCCGGCAGTGAATTCATCGTGGTTGAACGATAAAATTCGCTTCAATCATGATATAAATATCGGTGTCGCTGTGGCAGTAGAAGATGGCTTACTCGTACCGGTGATTCGCATGGCGGATATTAAAACCTTGTCGCAGATCAATTCGGAAGTAAAGGCGTTGGCGGATAAAGCCAAGGGTAAAAAATTGCAACCGGATGAGATGCAGGGCAATACCTTTACCATATCTAACCTGGGGATGTTTGGCATTGAGGAGTTTACAGCAATCATCAATCCACCGGATTCGTGTATTTTGGCGGTTGGCGCGATTATTGAGAAGCCCATTGTGAAAAACGGCGAAATCAAGATTGCCAATATAATGAAAGTCACGCTATCTTGCGATCACCGTACGGTAGATGGCGCAACAGGGGCGAAGTTTTTGCAAACCTTGCAGCAAATTCTCGAAGACCCGATTCGATTGTTGGTGTAAAAAAGTACGAAGTTAGAAGTACCAGGTACGATTTCAATACAACCAAAAAAGCTCAGAGGCGTTCTATGCAATGTTTCTGGGCTTTTTAATTAGTAGGAGTCAGCGTTTTTAAAAGTAATGGTTGAATTGCTGATTCACCTACGATCAATCAAACAGGATTTTATGAAAAAAACAGTCGTTCTTGGCGCTACGCCCAACCCTGCGCGATATGCGTACGCGGCGGTGCGGCGTTTGCAAGATAAAGGACATGAAGTGGTGGCGGTCGGCAATAAAAAAGGGGAAATCAACGGTATTGAAATCCACAACGATAACCCAATGGAAGAAGGCGTGGATACTATTACCATGTATCTGAATGCTATGAACCAGAAGCCTTATTATGAGTATATTTTCAGTTTGAATCCCAAACGAATAATCTTTAATCCGGGTGCAGAGAATACCGAATTAGCCAGGATGTTGCAGGAAAGAGGAATTGAGGTAGAATATAATTGTACGCTGGTAATGCTTTCCCTGGGAGATTATTAAAGTTGGAGATGATTATTTGTTAATTGTTATCTGGAACTTCTTTCAACTGAATAACAATTAACAAATATTCACATTTTACACTGTTTTCACTTCTGGCATTTTACATTCGGTTTCATCTGCTTTTTTACCGCAAACGCTGCATTCGCCGATTTTGTCTTTCAGCATTGGGTTGTTGTTGGCACAGCCGCCGCGAAATTCTTTGCCGGTGAAGATGTGGCGAATATTGATCATAATAAATGCCAATCCGAAAAAGCCGAAGATGATAGCGAAAATATATAAGAACTCCATTTGAATTTGAATGATTTAGATTGAAGATAAAACGTTGGGTTTGGAAATAAGGTTTATTTTTGCAGCCGAATTCGCAAAAGTAAGACAAGAAGTACAAAGTTGGAAGTATGTAAGTACGTTTAGATAAAAATATTCGTATTTCGTATCTCGTCCTTCAAACTTAGATCATATGCATACCAAGCAGGAAAAACTGGATGCCTTTGCCCGGCTGCTGCAAATCATGGACGAACTGCGTGAACAGTGCCCCTGGGACCGTAAGCAAACGCTGCAAAGCCTGCGCAATCTCACCATTGAAGAGACCTACGAGTTGGCAGATGCCATTCTGGAAAATAATTTGGAGGACATTAAAGAAGAAATTGGCGACCTGATGTTGCACATGGTGTTTTATGCCAAAATTGCAAGTGAGCAGGGGGCATTTGATATTGCCGATGCATTACATACCATTAGCGACAAGCTCATCAAGCGTCATCCGCATATCTACGGCGACGTAAAGGTGGAAAATGAAGAAGATGTAAAGAAAAATTGGGAGCAATTAAAATTACAGGAAGGGAAGAAGTCTGTGTTATCTGGGGTTCCCAACTCATTGCCGGCAATGGTGAAAGCCTATCGGATGCAGGAAAAGACCAAACAGGTGGGTTTTGAATGGGAGAACAGCGAGCAGGTCTGGGAAAAAGTGGAGGAGGAGATTGGTGAATTAAAAGAAGCGATTAATGAAGGGATGGCACCGGAGAAAATTGAAGAAGAATTTGGGGATGTGTTATTCTCACTGGTCAATTACGCGCGCTTTCAAGGCATTGACCCGGAAACAGCATTGGAACGGGTGAATCAGAAATTTAAAAAACGCTTTGAGTATATAGAAGCGCACGCGCCCAGGGATTTGCGCGATATGACCCTGGCAGAAATGGATGCCTTGTGGAATGAAGCAAAGCGGAAGGGCAGGAGTGGTTGAAAGACCAAGGGCAGGAGCGTAAATTGATGTGTGATAATATTGAGAATTCGCCGATTTCATTGTAAATTTCACTTTTAAGAAATAAGGCACCTTTTTTGCAATAAGTTGTGCCCGTACGCATTGTAAAACAATTGTTTTTACCTTTATATGAGAAAAATAGAAATGGACATCGTGGCGTTGTCGCACAGTGTAACACAGTCTCACAATTATGCGGTAGTGCTGGGCGAGCGAGGTGGTTCGCGGCGTTTACCCATAGTGATTGGCAGTTTTGAAGCACAGGCAATTGCAGTAGCGATGGAACGCATGACCCCAAATCGCCCCCTCACACACGATTTGTTTAAAAATGCACTTGATACATTTAATGTTCAATTACAAGAAGTTATAATAAGCAATTTGTTAGATGGTATTTTTTATGCCCGGCTGGTCTGCATAAAAGAGGGTGATGTGTACGAAATTGACTCGCGTACTTCGGATGCATTGGCAATGGCGGTGCGTTTTGAATGTCCGATTTACACGTAGGAGTTTATCTTGGATGCTGCTGGTGTAGTATTGGAAGAAGGTGGTGGAGGCGGAGATGAACCGCAACCGGCAATCCGCGAGCGACGCCCGGTCACAAAAGCTTCAGCGCTATCTTCTTATTCTATCGATGCGTTGAATAAAATGCTGGAAGAGGTTCTCGCCGAAGAGGATTATGAGCGTGCTGCTGAGATTCGGGACGAAATTAACCGGCGCAAGCGTCAGGATTGATGGCATTTTAGTGTTATAGTGTTATAGTGCCTTGGTGTTATGGTAGGTTCGAAGGGCGCACCAAAACACCAAAACACTACAACGCCAAAACACGATTTATACTTTATCCTTCATTTGCTGCTTGAGCCGGGCTTGATCGCTGATGCGATTTTTCAATTCTACAATATAACCCTGCCCTTTTTTATTGCCATATTGCGTATAAGAACGCTGTGCCCATTCTACCGCTGTTTCCAATAAACCCGAACGCTCGCTGGCTACCGCCAGATTATAAGCCGCTCGACCGGCAGTTTTACTATCTACATTGGCATTGAGCAAGGCACGCCAGATTTCGGCGGCTTTATCCCATTGATCGGCTTTCGCCAGACGGGCAGCTTCTGCCATTTTATCGCTGGCATTCCCTTTACCCGAATCGTAAAAAGCCCGGTGTACTGTGATCCAAACCGGTGCAATGCGCATGCCATAATTGGCACCTGCTACTTTACTTACATCCCGTGAAATAGCATTTTGTGCTTGCACTGCCCGACGTGCTTCATCTTGCGTATCTCCGGTGCGGGTAGCGCCGTCGTGCGCGGTAGCCGTATATTCGTCGATAATCACTTTTGTTTTAGGATCATAAAAACGCCAACCAATGCGAATCGTCATATCCAAACGGGCATCATATTTAGTTCTGGTAAATTCTTTACCGTCTTTTTTATATTTTTCCTGGCGTGTGTTATAAGTAATACTATTATCTGAATCATAGGTTTCAACGGTGACTAGTGCCTGTGCATCATACTGCCGACAAATTTTCTCTACCTCTTTCCATTCCAGCGGCGCGGCAAAACTATTGCCGCCTTTACTGCCAATGAGTTCAATACCAGAGTGTTTTACTGTAAAACGCGGTGTTCTTGAGAGGGCATCGGTTAATCCTTGTAAAGCGACTTTCCGACCTTCGCGGTCTTGGGCAATATTTTCTCCTGTAATTAATCCTTCCAGAAAATTGCTAAATCCTTTTTCGGGTTTGCTACGATCCACTGTTACAATGGTTTGAATATGATCCGGTACAATCATATCTGCCGGTTGTAGTACTTCCAATGGAATGGTAGGACTACAGGCGGAAAATAAAATAGTGCTGATGGCAATAATTAAAAACAAAAATTTGGGTTTCATAAAGCGTTACTTTTTGTTTGTTTGATAGTCTAAACAGATAAATCGGATGATTAAAGTTAGCAAGAGTCTGACAGCTCAAGTCCGCATCTTGCATCTTTTTTCAAAATCGGCACAATGTTGTGTCTTTAAGCGGTGTATTTGCACTTTTTTTAGACGAAAAACAATTCAAACACGAAGTATGAGATTTGAAAGTTGAAAACAGGGCTGGCGCTGCTCGGTTTTCTGACTTCAAATTGCACATACCAAATTTACATTTTATGATAAACTGGCGTGAAGTTCCCTTCGTCCGGCTGATATTCGCATTGATAACGGGCATTTTACTAGCCATCTATCTTCCCAAACAACCTTCTACACTCCTGCTATGGACAGGGTTATTGGGTAGCGGCGTGTGTGTAATGATCTTAAATTTTGTTAAAATAAATTTCAAACTGCGCTGGCTGTATGGCTTGTCGCTTAGTCTTTTCCTGATTTTATTGGGCTGGCAAAGCACTTTAGCGTATAATGAATTGAATGATCCACATCATTTTCAATATCATATTAACAAGAATAATGTTGTAATAGGTAAAGTTACCCGTATTCAGCCCACAAGTACCGGCAAAACCCGCGTACAATTGAGCGTAGAGAGCATTCAAACCGATAATAACAATTTGCTTACGAGTAGCGGTAATCTTTTGGTTTATTTAGATAGCACGGCTTTATTACAATTGCAATATGGAGATCATATATCGATATATGCAAATATTACACGTTTGGAGCCGCCCAAAAATCCCAAAGCTTTTGATTTTTCGCGGTATATGCATTTTCAAAATGTGCATTATCAGGCATTTGTAAAATCAGGCAATTGGCAATTACTAGAAAAAGGGAAGGGGTGGGCACCGATGCTCGTGGCAGATCGCATGCAAAAGCGTTTTATTGCCATTTTGCGCAAACACTTACCCGGCGAAGATGAATTTGCGGTAGCTTCGGCGTTGATTCTCGGTTATCGCGATGAGATTTCAGAAGAAATTAATACGGCTTATCGCAATACAGGCGCTACGCATGTACTCGCGGTTTCGGGCATGCACGTCGGATTTATTTACATCGGCATTAGTTTTTTATTAGGTTATATAAAATCGAAGCGAAAAAGCTGGAAAATTATTAAAGTTTCCATCGAGTTATTCAGTATTTGGTTTTTTGCGCTTATCACGGGAGGCGCAGCTTCTATTCTGCGGGCTGCGGTGATGTTTAGTTTTATTATATTTGGAAAGTTATTACAACGCGAAGCCAATATTTATAATAGTCTGGCAGCATCTGCTTTTTTTCTTTTATTAATCAATCCATATTATTTACTCGACGTCGGTTTTCAATTATCTTATCTGGCATTAATCGGAATTATTTACTTCCATCCTAAAATTTATAAATTACTTTACATTCCGAATAAAATATTTGATTATCTCTGGCAGCTTACCGCAATGGCACTGGCTGCGCAAATCGTTACCTTACCCTTGACTTTATATTATTTCCATCAATTTCCCTGGTATTTCTGGTTATCGGGCTTGGCGGTGGTTCCAGCCTCAGTAGTGGTGTTAGGCGCTGGTTTTCTGCTCTTTATGTTGGATGGAATCCCCATTTTAGGCTGGCTGATCGGCAAAGTTATTTATTGGCTGGTGTGGTTGATTAATGGCGCTATTTTCCTGATTGAAAAAATTCCGGGTGCAACAACTACGGGCATCTGGATCAATTTTATTGCTGTGGTATTGTTGTATTTTATTATATTATTAGCCGTTGTGGCATTAAATACGCGCCGTTTTCGTTGGATGCTGGCAAGTTTGAGTTGTGTCGCCGTCTTGAGTGTTGCCCATTTTTTTACCGAATGGCGCACTTTACAACAGCACCAACTTATTATATACCATGTAAAGAATCATACCGCAATTGATTATTTTGATGGTAAAAAATTAATAGAAATTAGGGATGATGCGTTGTCTGATAAAAAAATCAATTTTGCCAATCAAAATTATCGTTGGTTTCGGCGAGGACAAGAAACGGAAAGAATTAATTTAACGGATTCGACTGGTACCGGTATTTTTTATTTTGGTAATCTCAAAGTAGCCATTGTTAATACAATTTGGCAAAGTGAAAAAACGCTGGTAGATTATGTAATAATCCGGGAAAATCCTGATAATAGTTTAGAAGAATTATTACATCCTTTTGATTGCCAATTCATCATTTTTGATACTTCCAACAGTTGGAAACAAGTAAAAGCCTGGCAGGAAACCGCAAAAACCTTGGGTCTGGAAACGTATAATGTACAGGAACAAGGCGCTTTTGTACTCGATTTACCTTCATTTACTAAATAACTTAGAAGTTTATTAAATATTATAAGACGACATATTTAGTTACAAACGCTAAAACTGCTGCGATTGATTCACCCTTGCGCCGAATAATTTTAAGTGGGTGCATGTATTGAACACCAGAAACGATGAAACTTTTGAACATTAATGCTATCTTTGCACTCGTTTTTTGAAAATAACAGCGAGCGGCGCTTACATGGCAAACCAACCCGAAAAACGGGGTCGTAACAAACCCAACTATGTTTATACCATCATCAGTGTGTCACTGGTGCTGTTTCTTATTGGTTTTTTCGGACTGATCATTTTGCAGGCGCAGCGGCTCGTTCAGTTGTATAAGGAGCGGGTGGCGGTGATGATTGAGCTGGCGGAAAATGTGCCGCAGGATAGTGTGGATCGCCTGCAAACGGAATTGCAAGATTTCCCATTCGTAAAGCCAAATACTACGGAATACGTTAGTCGGGAAGAGGCAGTGAAATTGATGCAGGATGATTTTGGTGATGACTTTTTGAAGCTGGGGTTACCAAATCCTTTTTCAGATGTAGTTACTTTTAATGTGAATGCACAATATTTGCAGGCAGATAGTTTGAGTCAGATTCGTAGTACCCTGAAGGGGCAATACAGTTTTATAACCGACGTTTTCTACCAGGAAAGTGTGGTGGATTCGATCAGTGCGAATATCCGGCGCATTACGTATGTGATGTTGGGATTAGGAATATTTCTAATATTAATTGCGACGGTGCTCATTCACAATACGGTACGCCTTGCGTTGTACGCTAATCGGTTTTTAATCAAAAACATGGAATTAGTGGGTGCTTCCTGGGAGTTTATTAGTAAACCCTATCTGGTGCGCGGCGGCTTACAAGGATTATTGAGCGGTATCATTGCGGTAGTCACGCTGGCACTGGCGCTTTGGGGCTTAGAGCAGCAATTGCCTGATTTAAAGGCATTTAGGAATATTCCTGGTTTAATTACATTATTCAGCGGATTAATTATATTAGGAATTTTAATTAATTTAATAAGTACGTATTATGTCGTCCGCAAATATTTGAAAATGCGGGTGGATGATTTATATTGATAATTATCTTAATATTATATAAAGGGTTAAAAAATTACTTTTTAACTTCTCAGATGGTTGATTATTAAAAATTTAATATAATGAGCAAAAGCAAGCCACCAAAAAAAGTGGTCGTTACCACTACTTCCCCAACTACTACCAGCCGAACCACTACTGCTACCGGCTCCAGCCGCCCTGCGCCAACGGTATCTACCCGCAGCCGTCAAACGACACCTGCGCCGAAAGCCGAATTGCTTTTTGGTAAACAAAATTTTATCTGGATGGCAATCGGCGTTGGTCTGATTGCGCTTGGCTTGATGCTGATGGCAGGTGGACACATGCCTAGCCCGGATGTTTGGGAACCCAACCGGATTTATAGCTTTACGCGGATCACGCTGGCACCCATTTTGATTTTAGCGGGTTTGGCGGTGGAAATTTATGCGATTTTCAAAAAGAATAATCCGCCCGCTACGAGTAGTAGCGATACCGAATAAATAAAATTGCTAAATGGCTGAGCGCTCAAGTAATGAGTAAGTTGGCAGTATCGCTTGGTCATTCTAATCAAAATTAGAATCCTAATTTGTAAATTATTTCCATGAGTATTCTCCAGGCGGTTATCCTTGCGATTATTGAAGGACTAACCGAATATATTCCCGTTTCTTCCACCGGGCACATGATTATTGCCTCGTCTATCATGGGCATTGCGCAGGAAGATTTTACTAAATTATTTACTGTTGCTATTCAGTTGGGCGCCATTGTGTCGGTTGTGGTGCTTTATTGGCGGCGATTTTTTCAAAGTATTCACTTTTATTTCAAATTATTAATAGCCATGATACCGGCTATCATATTTGGCTTATTACTCAATGATTTTATTGATGCGATGCTCGGCAATGTAATCGTAGTAGCCATTAGTTTATTAATCGGGGGTATCATATTATTATTTGTTGATCAGTGGTTTGCCAGAAATGAAATGGAAGGAAAAACCGAAGTAACGTATCCAATGGCGTTCAAAATCGGCTTGTTTCAAGTGCTGGCAATGCTTTTCCCGGGAACCTCGCGCTCGGCTGCTACCATTGTCGGGGGCCTAACGCAAAAATTAACCCGGCAAACCGCTGCGGAATTCTCTTTTTTATTAGCTGCGCCTACTATGTTTGCTGCTACC